>NZ_JASCOO010000069.1:0-22400 GCF_029959485.1 Stenotrophomonas sp. PS02301 | reverse complement strand
GTGCCGGCCGCTGGCCGGCGCTGCACGGTGCAGGCAGTACGGGGAGCCGGCCAGCGGCCGGCACTACCGATCAGCGCCCCATCAGGTTGCCGTTACCTACGCGCCACCCTCGTCCTGCATAATCAGGCAATGAGCGTCCTGCGTTTTGACAATGTCAGCAAACAATATGCCGGCGGCCACCAGGCACTGGTGGACGTCAGCTTCGATGTCGCCCCCGGGGAAATGCTGTTCGTCACCGGCCATTCCGGTGCGGGCAAGAGCACCCTGCTCAAGTTGATCCATCTCGACGAGCGGCCCAGCCGCGGCGCGGTGATCTTCAATGAGCGCAACCTGCTGAAGGTGCGCGGCGGGAGTATTCCGCGGCATCGGCGCGAGGTCGGTGCGGTGTACCAGGACCATCGCCTGCTGATGGACCGCAGCATCGCCGAGAACGTCGCCCTGCCGTTGATCCTGCGCGGCACCCGCCGCAACGAGATCGGCAAGCGCGTGCGTTCGGTACTCGAACGCATGGGCCTGGGCCACCGCGAAAAAGCCCTGCCCTCGCAGCTGTCGGCCGGTGAACAGCAGCGCGTCGGCATCGCCCGTGCGATCGTCGGCGAGCCCACGCTGCTGGTCGCCGATGAGCCCACCGGCAATCTCGATCCCACGTTGGCGGCGGAAATCATGGCGTTGTTTGCCGAACTGCCCGATCGCGGTACCAGCGTGCTGGTGGTCAGCCACGATCTGGCCCTGCTGCGGCGCATGCGCAAGCGCGTGCTGATCCTGGATCACGGCCGCCTGGTCGATGACATCTCGCCGCAGGACCTGGCCGAATGACTACTCCGGTGACCAAAGAAACCGCCGCGCCGTCGCGCTTGGGCGTGTGGCTGCACCATCACGGCCACAGCGTGGTCTTCAGCCTCGGCCGTGCGTGGCGCAAGCCGTGGGCGACCCTGCTCACCGTGATGGTGATGGCGCTCGCGCTGGCCCTGCCGCTGGGCCTGTCGATCGCGCTGGACAACCTCAAGCACTTCGCCGGCAGCGTGCAGCAGTCGCGCGACATCAACCTGTTCCTCAAAACCGATGCCGGTACCGATGCGGCCCGCCAGGTCGCCGAGACCCTGCGCGGCCGCGCCGATGTGGCCAACGTCACCGTGCAGACCCCGGAGCAGGGCTTGGCCGAACTGCGCGAAAGTGCCGGGCTGGGTGAAGCGATCGATGCGCTGCATGACAATCCACTGCCGACCCTGTTGATCGTCACCCCGGGCGAGGGTGCCGACGACGCGCGCCTGGCGCAGTCGCTGGAAGGCCTGCCGCAGGCCGATCTGGTCCAGCATGATGCGCTGTGGCGCAAACGCCTGGATGGCTGGCTGGGCTTCGGTACGCGCCTGGTGCAGGTGCTGTCGGTGCTGCTCGGCCTCGGTGCCGCGCTGGTGGTCGGCAACACGGTGCGCCTGGACATCCAGGCCCGCCGCGATGAGATCGGCGTGCTGCAGCTGCTTGGCGCCAGCGATGGCTTCATCCGCCGCCCGTTCCTGTATCTGGGCGCGTGGTACGGCCTGGGGGCCGGTGCCGTCGCGCTGGCGCTGATCGGTGCGGCCGGGCTGGCGCTGCGCCCGCCGTTGGCCGCGCTCTCGCAGAGTTACGGCAGCCCGTTCGTGCTGCACGGGCTGGACCTGCTGCATTCCTCGTTCGTGCTGCTCGGCACCGTGGTGCTGGGCTGGCTGGGCGCCTGGCTGGTGACGGGGCATTTCCTGCGCCAGACCCGCCCGACCGAAACCTGAGGCCCGCATGCGTCCGCAAGCCCTCAAGCACCTCGCCGACGACGCACCGCGCGTGATGGTCGTCGACGGCTCCAAGCTGGTCCGCAAGCTGATTGCCGATGTGCTGCAACGCGAACTGCCGGCAGTGGACGTGGTGGGCTGCGCGAGCATCGCCGAGGCGCGTGCGGCGCTGGATGCCGGACCGGTCAGCCTGGTCACCACCTCGCTCACCCTGAGCGATGGCGACGGGCTCGACCTGGCGCGCATCGTGCGCGACGCGGCCGGCCAAGCCTACGTGCCGGTGATCGTGGTCTCCGGCGATGCGCAGCAGCATCTGGAGCAGCGCCGCTTCACCGAGTACGTCACCGATTATTTCGACAAGGCGCTCGGTCACGAAGCCTTGGCCACCTTCATCCGTGGCTATGTGCAGCCAGAGACCATTCCGGGCGCGACGATCCTGTATGTCGAAGACAGCCGCGTCGTCGCCGAGGCGACCAAGCGCATGCTCGAACGGCAGGGCTTGAACGTGCTGCACGTGTTGACGGCCGAAGATGCGTTCGCGCTGCTCACCGCCGAGTCGCTAGGCCGCAGCAGCCACCGCATCGATCTGGTGCTTACCGATGTCACGCTCAAGGGCGAGCTCAGTGGCCGCGATGTGGTGCAGCGCGTGCGCGTGGACTTCGGCTATGGCAAGCGCCGCCTGCCGGTGCTGGTCATGACCGGCGACGGCAACCCGCACAACCAGTCCGGCCTGCTCCAGGCCGGTGCCAACGATCTGGTGCAGAAGCCGATCGAAGAGCGTCTGCTCATCACCAAGGTGCTGTTCCAGCTGCGCCTGTCCCGCCTCAACGAAAAGCCTGTCGTGCGATGAATGACGATGTAGTGCCCAGCATCCAGCTCGAAGCGAGCTGGAAGACGCGTATCGGTGATTACCTGCTGCGCCCGGAGATGCGGGAACTGTCCGCGTTCCTGCGCCAGCGCAAGGCCGCCGGTGCCCAGGTGTTTCCCCCCGGCCCGCAGATCTTCGCCGCGTTCGACGCCACGCCCTTCGATCAGGTCAAGGTGGTCATTCTCGGCCAGGATCCGTATCACGGGTATGGCCAGGCCCATGGCCTGAGTTTCTCGGTCATGCCGGGCGTACCGGTGCCGCCATCGCTGCTGAACATCTACAAAGAGATCGAGGCCGATCTGGGCATTCCGCGCCCGGACCATGGCTGCCTGTTGCCGTGGGCGCACCGCGGGGTGCTGCTGCTCAATGCGGTGCTGAGCGTGGAAGCGGGCAACGCCGGCTCGCATCAACGGCGCGGCTGGGAGGGCTTCACCGATTACGTGGTGGACACCCTCAACCGCGAGCGCGAAGGCCTGGTGTTTCTCCTATGGGGCAGCTACGCCCAGCAGAAGGGCAAGGTCATCGATACCGGCCGGCACCGCGTGCTCAAGGCGCCGCATCCTTCGCCGCTGTCGGCGCATCGCGGCTTCCTCGGCTGCCGCCATTTCTCGATGGCCAACGAGTACCTGCAGCGCCGCGGCCACGATCGCATCGACTGGTCGCTGCCGCCGCGTGCCGCGCTGGAGCCGGCGGCGTAATCACTGGCGGTCGTCATCTAGACGGCGAGCATCTCGATGATGGATTGCGCCACCTGCCGCTTGCGCGGTGGCAGGCGCCGCAGCAGCGACAGAACGTTGCCCTCCAGATCATCGCGCACGTAATCCTGTGCGGGCGCGGTCACCGTCAGTTCCTCCCCGCTGGCTTTGCACACGCCGCGGCCTGTGGCCAACCATTCGAATCGCACTCGCGTACAGATGGCGATATGTGCCAGATGCGACACGCTCGGGTGGGTACCTCCACGGCGTTCCCACTGCGCTACGGCACTGCGCTTGACCCCGGTTTCCACTGCCAACTGCGTTTGTGACATCCCTGCGCTGGTGCGTGCTGCGCGAATCCGATCCGACATCGCCAACATGGCCTTCCCCTCTCTCGTTCCTTGAACAGTGGATGGTTATCGATACTTACCGGGCAGTGATTCTTTTCTCCGCCTGTACAGAACCGCTTGCCGGCCTTGTCGCTGCAATCGCTCCACCGATAATCCGACGGGCGACAGTGAAACTTCCCCCTGTGCACGATGTGGCCGGTTTGACGATTTTCATCCGTGCACGTAGTTAATCCCTCAAGCCGGCCATGATGCGCCGGGACATCCAAAACATCGGAAGCAGGCCGATGCCCTGTCGATCATGGTCGGTACCCACCGGCCCGTGAAAGACCGCTTCGGCCAGGACGCAGGGGATGGCCGATGGATAGAGTTACTGGTGTGAAGTCAGCGTTACGGCGATTCAGCTTGAGGGCGTTTTCGCTGTTATTTGTGATGTTGATCGCATTAAGTGCGGGTATTTCTTCTGCCAGTGCGCAATCGGCCTGCACGGCCGGTGCGTGCGTGAGCGCCGGGCCCCGCCTGGCCTCGATTGATTCCACGCAGAGCCCCATCCTCAATCTGCTGTTCGGCGCACTGCTGCCTGGCACCACGCTGAATCTCAGCGTGGCCGACTGGAACAACCTGGCCGGCGCCAACATCAATCTCAACGCGCTGCTGACCCAGCTCAACGGCGGCGTGGTGGTCAGTGACCCCAGCCAAGTGCTCAACGCCAACATCACCCTGGGGCAACTGCGTGCGGCAATGGTGCAGGTGTTGCAGGCCGACGGGCAGACCGCGGCCGCCAACGTGCTCAACGCGTTGCCGCTCGGCGTGGCGGGCACGAGCGGCAGCATCCGCCTGGCGGACATCCTGCAGATCGCGCTCCCGACCGGCTCGCTGGCGACCGTGCGGCTCAACGTGCTGGACCTGCTCACTGGCGGCGTGCAGCTTTACAACTTCCGCAACGTCCTCACCACACCTGCCCCGATCACGGTCAACACCGCTGCGCTCGGCCTCAATGGCGTCGCCAATGTGCGCCTGTGGCTGCAGGCGGTGGAACCGCCGGTCTACACCTGCGGTGCCGCAGGGGCTGCCTTCCACAGCGCGGCGATCCGCATCAAGCTGGATCTGGATCTGGTACAGGGGTTGAACACCGGCACGCTCTCGGCAGCGCTCAATGGGCTGAATCTGCTGGGCGTCAGCCTGTCCAACACCAGCGTCACTGCCGATGTCCTGCATCTGCAGGTCTACGCCGATGTCGCGCGCGCGGAAGGGTCGATCTCGGCGATCAACCTGGTCGGCAACGCGGTCACGCTGCAGGCGCGGCCGGGCCTGGTGAACCTGTATGTCGGACAGATCAGCGATGCGACGTTCTTCAACCGCAGCACAGTGCTGACCGACACAGCGCTGAGTGCGGCCACGCTGACCTCGCTCAGCGTGCGGGTGCGGGTGTCGGCCAACGTGTTGGGGCTGCTCACGCCGATCGCTGACATCACCGTCCCGCTGACGGTCAGCATCCGCAGTTTCGCCACTGCCACCCCCGGGCTGCAGAGCGCCAGCTTCACCGGCCCGTATCCGCAGACACGCACGTTGAATGCCGGCACGGTCAGTGCGGCGACCATGGTCTCCACCCTGGTCAATTCACTCAGCATCCAGGTCACCAGCGGCAATCCCACGGTGACACTGCTGGGTGGCATCGCGTTGCCGCTGCCGGTGGCGGACCTCGTCAACGGCATCGTCAACGTGCTGCTCACCCCGATCCGCACGCAGGTCAATGCGCTGGTCACGCCGGTACTGACCGCCGTGCTCGGCGGGGTGGTCGACAACCTGCTGGGCCTGCTCGGCATCCGCATCGGCCAAGCGGTCTTCACCGTGGAAGGCATTACCCAGGCGTGCGCGGCGACAGTGCAGCTGGTCAAGGACCTGCAGCCGACCAGCGATAGCGGGCGGTTCAATCTGTCCATCACCTACAACGGCAGCACCGTCGGTTCGGCCAGCAATGTCGGCAACAACGGTGCCACCGCGGCGGTGATCACTGTCCCCGGCGGTAGCTACGCCCTGGCCGAAGCCGCCGCAGCCGGCACCACGCTGACCCGCTATGCCAGCACCTGGCAGTGCACGGACCAGAACAACACCGTGGTGTCCTCGGGCAGCGGCGGCAGTTTCACGCTGCAGGCGCCAGCGATGACCGCCACCGCGGTGACACTGGTCTGCCGGATCACCAATCGAACGCGCCAGGCGGATCTGTCGATCACCAAGACCGACGGCAGCGGCAGCTACACACCGGGCGGCACCGCCACCTACACCTTGCTGGTGCGCAACGACGGCCCGGATGCCGTCACCAACGCCGTGGTCACCGACAGCCTGCCCGGCGGCACCACGCTGCGTGGCGCCTGGACCTGCAGCGCCACCAGTGGCAGCACCTGCGCAGCGGCCAGTGGCGGCGCGGTGGGCGCCAACGCGGTGAATGTCGGGGTGAACCTGATCAACGGCGGGCAGGCCACGATCAGCGTACCGGTCAGTTTCAGCAGCAACCCGGGCGCGTACTAGCGCCCGGTGCAGTACGGCGGGTAGCGCGGGCTGACCCGCGCAGGGGATGGATGGGACCACTGGCTTCGAGGACGAGCGCATGGCAGCAACCGGCAAACACCGCAGGGCAGGGATGGCCTCGGCCCGCATCGCATGCGCGGTGGCCCTGCTCGCGTTGCTGCTGCCGCCGCCGCTGCTGGCGCAGAGCTATCCCAACCCGCTCAACAATACCGCCACCGTCACCGCACCGACCGACGTGGCCGATCCCGCATTGGGCAACAACAGTGCGACCGACAGCAACACACTGGCGCTGCAGGCCCAGCTGAGTGTCACCAAGACCCTGCTCAGTGCCACCCCGGTCGCCGCCGGGGGGGCGGTGCAGTACCGCATCCAGGTCAACAACGCCGGCCCGTCGGCGGCTTCGGGCGTGGGCGTGGTCGACACCGTCTCCGCGCTGCTCACCAATGTCAGCTGGACCTGCCAGGCCACCACCGCCGCCTCCTCGTGTGCACAGGGCAATGGCAGTGGCAACGCGATCAACGTGCAGGTCAATGTCGCGGTCGGCGACAGCGTCGTGCTGCTGGTCAATGGCACCGCACCCACCAGCACACCGGCCACGGTGCCGGCCAACAGCGTGTCGCTGGTACTGCCCACCGGTACCACCGATCCGACGCCGGGCGACAACAGCGCCACCACGCCGGCCGTGCCGGTACAGGCCAACGCGCTGGTCGCCAACAACGATGCCTTCACTGCGCCGATCTCCTCGACCACGGGCGGCAGCACGCCCACCGTGCTCGGCAACGACACGCTCAACGGCGCGCCGGTGAATGGAGCCGATCTGATCATCGCGCTGCAGAACGCACCTGCCGGCTTCACCATCAACAGCGCAGGCGGGATCACCGTGCCCGCGGGTGCGGCCGCCGGGGCGACCACACTGACCTACCAGATCTGCGAAAACACCTCGCCGACCAACTGCGCCACCGCCACAGCCAGCGTGATCATCGGTCCGACCGCGGTGAACGACAGCTTCAACGCCACCGGTGGCGCAGCGTCGCTCAGCGGCTCCGTGGCCAGCAACGACAACGCACCTGCCGGCGCAACCTTCAGCGCAGTCGGCACGCCGCCGACCGGGCTCACCCTCAACGCGGAGGGCAGCTTCGTCTATGCGCCCGCCGGTGGCATCGCCGCGGCGACCTCGTTCCAGTACCAGCTCTGCCTGCCGGCACCGGATGGCGGCGTGTGCGCCACCGCGACCGCCTCGATCGTGGTCAATGCCAATGCCCTGGTGGCCGCTGACGACACCTTCACCACGCCCCTGCCGTCCGGTGCGGGCGGGCTCACCCCGAGCGTGCTGACCAATGACACCTTCAACGGCGGCGCGGTGCCGCAGGCCCAGGTGACGATGACGCTGGTCGGTGCGCCGGCCGGGTTTGCCATCACCGGCAACGGCGCCATCCAGGTGCCTGCCACTGCGGCAGCCGGTCCCCTGGCCCTGACCTACCGCTTCTGCGAAAACGCGCTGCCGGCCAACTGTGCAACGGCCACCGCCAACCTGGTGATCAGCCCCGACGCAGTCAACGACACGGTGACCACACCCGGTGGCGGACAACCGGCCACCGGCAGTCTGGCCGGCAACGACAACATCGCCAGCGGTTCGGCCTACACGCTGGGCACCGCGCCCACCCGTGGCACCGCAGTGGTCAACGCCGATGGCACCTTCAGCTACACGCCCATCAACGCCAACACCGGGCCGGATTCCTTCACCTACCAGGTCTGCCTGCCGGCGCCGAACGCGACCGTCTGCGATACCGCCACGGTCAGCGTGAACGTGCAGGCCAACCAGATCGCCGCGGTCAACGACGTGTTCACCACGCCGCTGCAGCCGGGCACCACCACCACGATCAGCCTGCTCGGTAACGACACCCTCAACGGTGCGGCGGTCCTGCCCGCCGCGGTCACCCTGGCCCTTACCGGCGCGCCGGCCAACTACGCCGTCAACGCGGCAGGACAGGTGTTGGTTCCGGTGGGTGCTGCGGCCGGCGAGGTGAGCTTCAGTTACCAGCTCTGCGAACTGGCCGCGCCGACCAACTGTGCCACTGCCAACGTGCAGCTGGTGGTCGCGCCCGATGCGGTGGACGATGCTTTCGTGGCCGTCGCAGGTATTGCCCTGGCAGGCAGTGTCGCGGGCAATGACAACGTGCCGACTGGCGCCCAGTTCAGCCTGCTTGCGGTGGCCGCGCACGGCACGGTAGTGCTCACTGCCGACGGCAGTTTCAGCTACACCTCGCAGTCTGCCTTTACCGGGCCGGATACCTTCCGTTATCAAGCGTGCCTGCCGGCACCGAATGCGGGCGTGTGCGATGCAGCCAACGTGACCCTCAACGTTGGCGCGGCCGCCATCGCGGCCGGCAACGATGACTTCACCGGCACGCCCCTGACCAGTGCCGGCGGGCTGACCGCCAGCGTACTGGACAACGACACTGTCAACGGCGCGCCCATCCTGCCGGCGCAGACCACGCTGTCGCTGATCAACGCACCGCCGGCGGGCTACACGCTCGAGCCCAATGGCCAGCTGCAGGTGCCCGCTGGCGCGCCGGCCGGGGCGGTCAGCCTCACCTACCAGCTGTGCCAGGCGGGAACCAGCAACTGCGCCACCGCCAGCGTCGCGGTGGTGATCGCTCCGGATGCGGTGGCCGATGCCTACACCACGCAGGTGGCCACGCCGGTCAGCGGCAACGTGGCAGTGAACGACAACGTCGCTGTCGGCACCACCTATGCGGTGACCGGCGCGACACCTGCCGGGCTGGTGTTCAACGCCGATGGCAGCTTCACCTACACCCCGCCGGCGCAGTACACCGGCACCTCCACCTTCACCTACCAGGCCTGCCTGGCCGCGCCGTTGGCCGCCGTCTGCGATACCGCCACGGTCACCCTCAACGTCAATGCCGGCACCCTGGTCGCCAACGACGATGATTTCCGCAGCGCGATCCTCACTCCCGCCACCGGCGGCACCACCAACAGCGTGCTCGGCAACGACACCATCAACGGCGCGATCCCGCCGGCGCCGGGGCAGGTGATCCTGAGCCTGATCGGTGCACCAGCCGGCTACGTGATCAACAGCAACGGCACAGTGTCGGTTCCCGGCGGCGCAGCGGCCGGTGCGGTGACCTTCACCTACCAGCTGTGCGAAGCGGCATTGCCCGCCAACTGCGCTACCGCGTCGGTGCAGTTGCTGCTGGCTCCGGTGGCGGTCAACGACACCTTCAGTACACAGGTCGGCGTGGCGCTGAGTGCAAGCGTGGCCGGTAATGACAACGTCCCGGCGAACGCGGGCTTCAGCCTCAGCGGCACGGCGCCGGCAGGGCTGGTGTTCAACCCCGACGGCAGCTTCACTTACATCCCGCCGGTGGCAACCCAGGGCGCGGTGACGTTCGCCTACCAGGCGTGCCTGCCGGCGCCGGACACCGCGGTCTGCTCGGGTGGGACTGCGACGATCAACGTCAATGCCGGCACCCTGGTCGCCAACGACGATGATTTCCGCGCAACGCCGATCAATCCCGTCACCGGTGGCAGTACCGGATCGGTGCTGGGCAATGACGGCCTCAACGGTGCGGTACCGCCGGCGTCGGCCGATGTGCTGCTCAGCCTGGTCGGTGCGCCGGCGGGTTACACGCTGTTGGCCGACGGCACACTGACGATCGGCAGCGGCGTGCCGGCTGGTGCGGTGACGCTCACCTATCAGCTGTGTGAAGCGGCGCTGCCGAGCAACTGCGACTCGGCGCAGATAAGCCTGGTGGTGTCGCCGCTCGCCGCCGCCGACATCTTCTCCACCCCGGTGGGACAGTTGCTGGCAGGCGCCGTCGGCAGCAACGACAACGCGCCGGCCGGCGCGGTGTTCACGCTGACCGCAGCGGCGCCGGCCGGACTGCAGTTCGGGACGGACGGCAGCTTCCTCTACACCCCGCCGGCCGGCGTCACCGGGCCGGTCGCGTTCACCTACACGGTCTGCCTGCCGGCACCGGAGAGCACGCAGTGCAGCAGCGCCAGTGCCACGATCAACGTCAACGCCGGCACCCTGGTGGCGTTGGACGACGACTTCAGCGCCACCCCGCTGGCACCCGGCAGTGGCAGCGCGACCAGCGTGCTGCTCAACGACAGCCTCAATGGCACTACGCCGCCGGCGGCGGGCAGCGTACTGCTCAGCCTGATCGGCGCGCCGGCCGGTTACACGCTCGATGCAGACGGCCTGCTGCAGGTGCCCGTGGGCGCCACGGGCGGCGCCACGGTACTGACCTACCAAGTGTGCGAGGCGGTGCTGCCCGGCAACTGCGCCAGCGCGACCATCCGCCTGGTGGTAACCCCGTCGGCCACCAATGACACGTTCTCCACGGCGGCCGGGCAGGCGCTCAACGGCAACGTGGGTGACAACGACAACGTGTCGGCGGGCGCGCAGTTCACCGTCACCGGCACCGCGCCGGCCGGCCTGGTGTTCAGCGGCAGTGGCAGCTTCACCTACACCCCACCGGTCGGCACTACGGGCCCGGTCACATTCGCCTACCAGGTCTGCCTGCCAGCACCGAACGCTGCGTTGTGCGCGAACGCCAGCGCCACCATCACGGTCAGCGCAGGTACGCTCGCTGCCAATCCGGATGACTTCAGCACCACGCCGATCAACCCGGTCACCGGCGGCAGCACTACCTCGGTGCTGGCCAACGATGCGCTCAATGGCAGCACGCCGCCGGCGGTAGCCGATGTGCTGCTGTCGTTGCAGGGCGCGCCGGCCGGCGTGGCCATCACCGCCGAGGGCGCGGTGACGGTGGCGCCGGGCACGCCTGCAGGGGTGAAGAACCTGACCTACCAGCTCTGTGAAGCGGCGGCGCCATCCAACTGCGCGACCGCCACCGCACGCGTGGTGGTCGCGCCGTCCGCCGTGGACGATGCGTTGTCCACGCCCTCGGGCCGGGTGCTGAACGGCTCGGTGGCCAGCAACGATAACGCGCCGGTGGGTGCCCAGTTCACCGTGCTCAACATCCCGCCGGATGGCCTCGTGCTCGCGGCCGACGGCACCTTCAGCTATACGCCCCCGGTCGGCTTCAGCGGCGCAATCCCGTTTGCCTACCGGGTCTGTCTGCCGGCACCGGATGCAGGCGTCTGCGCGACGGCCAGCGTCACCCTCAACGTCAACAGCGGCACGCTGGTAGCGTTGGACGACACGTTTGCCACCCCGCTCGCGCCCGGTGCCGCCTCGCCGTCGGTGCTGGCCAACGACACGCTCAACTCGGCCACGCCGCTGCCGGCCGAGGTGGTGCTGTCGCTGATCGGTGCGCCGACCGGTTTCGCCATCGCCACCGATGGCGCGGTCACGGTCACTGCCGGGACCGCCGCCGGCGCCACCACGCTCACGTACCAGATCTGCGAAGCCGCTGCGTCGTCCAACTGTGCCACCGCCAGTATCGCGCTGGTGGTGGCGCCTGCGCCGGTCAACGATGCATTCGCCGTGCAGGCGGGCCAGACGATCAACGACACGGTGTCGGGCAACGACAACATGCCCATCGGGTCGCTCTACAGTGTGCCGGGCGCACTGCCGGCCGGTGTGACCTTCAATGTCGACGGCAGCTTCAGCTACACGCCGCCGGCCGGCACCACCAGCCCCACCGGTTTCACCTACCAGGCCTGCCTGCCCGCACCGGACACGGCCATCTGCGGCACCGCCACGGTCACGCTCAACATCAACAACGGCGCGCTGGTCGCGAGCGACGACAGCTTCGGTGCGATCGCGCCAGGCGGTGCAACGCCCAGTGTGTTGAACAACGATGCGCTCAACGGCGTCAGCCCGGCACCGGCCTCCAGCGTCTCGCTGAGCCTGGTCGGCGCGCCGGCCGGATTCACGATCAACCCCAACGGCACGGTCTCGGTCGCGGGCAACGCGCCTACCGGCGCGATCACGCTGAGCTACCAGGTCTGCGAAATCGCCGCGGCGAACAACTGCGCCACCGCGAGCATCGCCCTGGTGGTGCGTCCGGCACCCGTCGATGATGCGATCGCCGTGCAGGCCGGTCAGCCCAACAGCGGCAACGTGTCGGGCAACGACAACATGCCGGCCGGCTCGACGTGGAGCGTGGCCGCGCCGCCCCAGGGCCTGGTGTTCAACAGCAACGGCAGCTTCACCTATACGCCGCCGGCCGGTACCGTCGGCCCGGTCACGTTCGCCTACCAGGCCTGCCTGCCTGCACCGGATGCCGCCATCTGCAGCACCGCCACGGCCACCTTGACCATCGCCGTCAACGCCGTTGTCGCCAACGACGATATCTTCGCCGCGCCGGTCACCGGGGGGGCGGCCACGCCGAGCGTGTTGAGCAACGATTCGCTCAATGGCGTGAGTCCGCCGGCTGCGACGACGGTGCAGCTGCTGCTGCTCGGTGCACCGGCCGGCTTCGTCATCAACAACGATGGCACCGTGCAGATTCCCGCCGGCGTTACCGCCGGGGCCACCGCACTGACCTATCAGCTATGCGAGACGGCTTCGCCGACCAACTGCGCCACCGCCGCGATCCGCATCGTGATCACGCCGGCCCCGCAGAACGATGCCTTCTCCGTGCCTGCCGGCGGCACGCTCGTCAACGGCAGCGTTGCCGGCAACGACAGCATGCCGGCCGGCTCCAGCTGGGCCGTGCAGGGCACGCCGCCGAACGGGCTGGTGTTCAATGGCGACGGCACCTTCAGCTACACGCCGCCGGTGGGCACCACCGGTGCGGTGACCGTTACGTATCAAACCTGCCTGCCGGCCCCCAATGCCGGTGTCTGCGGCACGGCGACGGTCACGCTCAACGTCAACCTGGGCACGCTGGCGGCGGCCGACGACAGCTTTGTCGACATCGCGCCCGGCAGCGCCACACCCAGTGTGCTCGGCAACGATGCGCTAAACGGCGTCAGCCCGCCAGCCCCGGCCAGCGTGCAGCTGAGCCTGGTCGGCGCGCCGGCCGGCTACAGCATTGCCGCTGATGGCACGATCAACGTGCCGATCGGCGTCGTCGCCGGCGCGACCACGCTGACCTATCAGATCTGCGAAACCGCCGCGCCGTCCAATTGCGATACCGCCACCGTTGCGCTGGTGATCCGTCCGGCACCGCAGAACGATGCCTACGCGGTGCAGGCCGGTGGCACGATCAGCAACGGCAACGTGGCGGCGAACGATGGCATGCCGACGGGCGCGAGCTGGGCCGTGCAGGGTACGCCTCCGGCGGGCCTCGCGTTCAATGCCGATGGTACGTTCAGCTATACCCCGCCGCTCGGCACCACCGGTCCGGTCACGTTCACCTACCAGACCTGCCTGCCGGCACCGAATGCGGCACTGTGCGCGACCGCCACGGCCACGCTCAACATCAACACTGGCACCCTGGTCGCCGCCGATGACACGCTTGCCGGTGTGCTGCCGGGCGCGACCACGGCCGGCAGCGTGCTGGCCAACGACAGCCTCAACGGTGTCTCGCCGCCGGCGCCCGCCGATGTGCTGCTGAGCCTGGTCGGTGCACCGGCCGGCTTCACGATCAACCCGGACGGCACGATCAGCGTCGGTGGCGGGGTGACCGCCGGCCCGACCACGCTCACCTATCAGATCTGCGAAGCCGCTGCATCGAGCAACTGCGATACCGCCAGCGTCACCGTGGTGGTGACGCCGCTGCCGCAGAACGACGCCTTCAGCGTGCAGCTGGGGCAGACGCTGGGCAACAGCGTGGCCAGCAATGACAACCTGCCATCCGGCGCGACCTGGGCGCTGCAGGGCACGCCGCCGGCCGGCCTGACCTTCAATGCCGATGGCTCGTTCACCTATACCCCACCGGGTGGCACCACCGGGCCGGTGACCTTCACCTACCAGGCCTGCCTGCCGGCGCCGAACACGACCCTGTGCGGCACAGCCACGGTCACCCTCAACATCACCACCGGTTCGCTGCTGGCCGGCGATGACACCTTCAGTGGCATCGCCCCCGGCACCACCTCGGCGGCCAGCGTGTTGGCCAATGACAGCCTCAACGGCGTCTCGCCGCCGGCCGCGGCCAGCGTAGTGCTGAGCCTGGTGGGCGCGCCCGCCGGCTTCGCGATCACGCCCAGCGGCACCATCAGCGTCGCCACCGGCACGATGGCAGGCGCGACCACGCTCACCTACCAGATCTGTGAGGCCGCCGCGCCAGGCAACTGCGCCACGGCCACGGTGACGGTGATCATCACTCCCACGCCGCAGAACGATGCCTTCTCGGTGCAGGCTGGGCAGAGTCTGGGCAACAGTGTGGCGACCAATGACAGCTTGCCGCCGGGGTCCACCTTGGCGATCCAGGGCACGCCGCCCGCCGGGCTTGCGTTCAACACCGATGGCAGCTTCACCTATACGCCGCCGATCGGCACGCCCAGCCCGGTGACATTCGTTTACCGCGCGTGCCTGCCAGCACCGAACAACAGCCTGTGCGGCACGGCCACGGTCACACTCAACGTCAACAACGGCACGCTCACCGCCGGCGATGACACGCTCACCGGCGTGCTGCCCGGTGCGACCACGGGCGGCAGCGTGCTCGCCAACGACAGCCTCAACGGCGTCTCGCCGCCGGCGGCCGCCGACGTGGTGCTGAGCCTGGTCGGCGCGCCGGGTGGCTTCACCCTCTCGCCGGACGGCACGATCAGCGTGGGCACCGGGGTGGTGTCCGGTTCGACCACGATCACCTACCAGATCTGCGAAGCGGCGGCGCCGGCCAACTGCGATACCGCCAGCGTCACCGTGGTCGTCACTCCGGCACCGCAGAACGATGCCTTCGCGGTGCAGGCCGGACAGACGCTGAGCAACACGGTCGCCGCCAACGACACCACGCCGCCGGGTGCGGTGTTCACCCTGCAGGGCACTGCGCCGGCCGGCCTGGTCTTCAACACCGACGGCACGTTTACCTATACCCCGGCCGCGGGTGTCACCGGCCCGGTCAGCGTCGCCTACCAGGTGTGCCTGCCGGCGCCGAACGGCAGCCTGTGCGGCGGCGCGATCCTTACCATCAACATCAACAACGGCCTGCTGGTGGCTGGCGATGACACGCTCACCGGCGTGGCACCCGGCACCACCTCCAGTGGCAGCGTGCTGGCCAACGACAGCCTCAATGGCGTCTCGCCGCCGGCCGCGGCGGATGTACTGCTGAGCCTGGTCGGCGCACCGGCCGGTTTCAGCATCACATCCGCCGGCACGATCACGGTGGCCAGTGGCGCGACCTCCGGGGCCACGACGATCACCTACCAGATCTGCGAAGCCGCCGCGCCGGGCAACTGCGATACCGCCAGCGTCACTGTGGTCGTCAGTCCCGCCCCGCAGAACGACGTGTTCTCGGTGCAGGTCGGGCAGACCCTCAGCAACAGCGTGGCCAGCAACGACGCCATGCCCCCCGGTGCGCTCTACACCGTGCAGGGCACGCCGCTGCCGGGCCTGACCCTGGCCAGCAATGGTGGCTTCACCTATACGCCGCCGGCAGGCACGCCCAGTCCGGTCAGCTTCATCTACCAGACCTGCCTGCCCGCGCCGGATGCCACGCTCTGCGGCATCGCCTCGGTCACCATCAACATCAACAACGGCACCTTGGTGGCCGGTGATGACGTGCTCACCAATGTTGTCCCGGGTAGCTCGTCATCGCTCAGCGTGCTCGACAACGATCAGCTCAACGGTGTCAGCCCACCGCCGGGCAGCGCGGTGCAGCTAAGCCTGATCGGTGCACCGGCCGGCTTCAGCATCAATCCGGATGGCACGATCGCGGTGGCCGTTGGCGCCCTCTCCGGGGCCAGCACGATCACCTACCAGATCTGCGAGGCCGCCGCGCCGACGAACTGCACGACCGCTACCGTCATCGTGGCCGTTACACCGGTCCCGCAGAACGACAGCTTCACCGTGCCTGCCGGTGTGCCGCTCTCGGGCAATGTCAGCCTCAATGACAACGTCGCGCCTGGTGCGGTCTATACCCTGACCAGCGGTGCCCTGCCGGGCCTGGTGTTCAACGCCGATGGCACGTTCACCTACACCGCGCCGGCAGGCGTCACCGGTCCACAGAGCTTCACCTACCGCGTCTGCCTGCCCGCGCCGTACGGCGCGCAGTGTGGCGATGCCACCGTGACGCTCACCCTGTCCGGTTCGGTCAACGTGGTGCTGGCGGTCAATGATGACTTCACCGGCACCCCGGTGGACCCGGCCGTGGGCGGCACCATCGCCCGCTCGGTGCTGGAGAACGACAGCATCAACAACGTCTCCCCGCCGCCGGTCGGCAGCGTGGTGGCCAGCCTGACCGGCAGCACGCCCGGTTACTCGATGAACAACCAGGGCCAGATCATGGTCGCGGCGGGCGTGCAGCCCGGCCAGGTGCAGCTGGCCTATCAGTTGTGCGAGAACGGCGTGCCGACCAACTGCACCACCGCGATCGCCACCGTGCGGATACAAGGCCCCATCGGTGCTCTGCTGGCGGTGGACGACAGCGGCGGCCCGGTCGGTCCGACCGGCAGCGTGCGCCTGCTCAACGTGTTCACCAATGACACGTTCAACACCGCATCGCTGGATCCCACCCAGGTGAGTTTCGCGCCGGTGGCCACCAACGCACTGCGCTTCAGCGCCGATGGCTGGGTGGATGCTGCCGCCGGGCAGGCCCCCGGCAGCTACAGCACGACCTACACGATCTGCCTGCTCAACCAGCCCACCGTCTGCGACACCGGCAACGTGACCGTGACCGTCATCGCGGGCGAACCCGGCGTGGATGCCACGGATGATCGCGTGGAGATTCCGCAGGACGGGGTGATCGAGATCGACGTGCTTGGCAATGACCGGGTCAACGGCACGCCGATCGATCCGGACACGGTCAGCGTCACCATCACGGCGCCGCCACCGTATGGCACCGCCACGGTGCTGCCGCGTGCGCGTATCCGTTTTGCCGCGCTGACCAACTTCTCCGGTGAGCAGAGCTTCGACTATCAGGTCTGCGACGTGGCCGATCCGGCGATGTGCGCGGGTGCGACGGTCACGGTCATGGTGGACCCGAACGTACTCACCTTGGCCGACGATGCCATGACCGCCGAAACCGCCGGGCCGCAGGTGATCGATGTACTGGCCAATGACAGCGCCCGCACCGCGCCGCTGGATCCGGCCTCCCTGCAGGTCGCGGTGGCACCGGCGCACGGTACCGCGCAATGCGGCAACGGCCTGTGCACCTACACGCCGGCGGCGAACTTTGCGGGCACCGACAGCTTCCGCTACCGGGTGTGCGACGTGTCCATCCCGGCCCCGTTGTGTGCCGAGGCCAATGTCGCGGTGACGGTGGCCGGCCAGCAGGCCGTGCTGCGCCTGACCAAGGTGGCCGGCAAACGCAGTGCGCAGATCGGTGACCTGGTGCGCTACACCGTCACCATCGACAACGTCGGCGAGGTGGATGCCAACGGCGCCACGCTGCTGGATACGCTGCCGCCGGGCTTCACCTTCGTGCGCGGTGGCTTCGCGGTGATCGATGCCGACAACGATGCACGCACGAGTGGCGTGCAGCCGCTGCGCATCGATGGCATCGATGTGGCGGCGGGTGAGCGGGCGACGGTGGTGTACTACCTGCGTGTCGGTGCGGGCACCGGCACCGGCGTGCATACCAACCGCATCACCGCCATCGACGGCGAGAACCGCACGATCGGCAATGTCGCCTCGGCCGAGGTGGAGATCACCACCGATCCGCTGCTCGATGAAAGCCTGATCGTGGGCAGCGTGTTCGACGACCGCAACGACAACGGCATCCAGGATGACGCCGAGCGTGGCATTCCCGGCGTGCGCATCGCAGCGGTGGAAGGCCTGTTGATGGAAACCGACGCCTTCGGCCGCTACCACCTGGTCGGGATCCCCGGTGGCGAGGCGCGCGGGCGCAACTTCATCCTCAAGGTGGATCCCTCCACGCTGCCCGCCGGTGCGCGTTTCACGACGCCCAATCCGTTGGTCCGCCGCATCACGCCCGGGCTGCCGGTGCGCTTCGACTTCGGCGTGCGCATGCCCGAAGGTGCACTGAGCACAACCGCATCGAATCCGACCGCGCCGCCGGCCGCCCCGGCATCGCGCCCCGCGCGGATCGAACTCGGCGAGGCGTTGTTCGCCCCCGGCACGGCACGGCTGGACGCCGACCGCGCGCCGGTGATCACAACGGCCGCCCAAGCACTGATATCGCGCGGTGGCGGGCGCCTGCAGCTCAGCGCTGCCGCCGGGCAGGTGCCGCTCGCCCTGCAGCGTGCACAGGTGCTGCGTGAGGCACTACGCACACAGCTGCCGGGCCCGGTTGCCGCGGCAACCACGATCGAAGTGCTGGGCACCGACGGACGCGTACTGCATCGCCTGCGTCTCGACGATCCCCCCGAGCCTGACAGTCCCGGTCGCACGATCGGGGAGGGGCGCTGACATGGATATGACCCTCATTCCCAGCCTGATCTCCCGCCGCCTCATCGTCGGCCTGGCCAGCGCGCTGCTGCTGGCACTGCCGGCCGCCGCCCAGCCGGTCACACCGGCGCCGTCCCCCACGCCGATCCGCTGCGAGGCCGACAGCTGCCGCAACGATGACGGGCTGCTGCTGCGCATCCTCGATGACAGCGAGCCGGCGCTGCCGCTACCCGGCCGCGCGGATCTTCCCACGGCCGGTGCGGTGCCCGCATCGCCGGCAGTCACCCCGGATGTCGCCGCGCGTGGGGGCCAGTTCATGGCCGAGCTGCCCAACGGCGGCGTGGTGTGGGCCACCGAAGACCCGACCATGGTGCCGCCCAGCCTGAGCGTGCAGGCGGCCGCCACGGTGCCGTTCGAGAACGGCCGGGTGATCCGCCCGCTGCGCTTCCACAGCTACAACAACTACGCCTCGTTCATCCAAAAACTGGAGGTGACGCTGTATCGCGGCACCGACACGGATCTGGTCACGCCGCTGGCCCGCATCGAGCTGCCGGCCGACTATGTCGGCGACGCGGAGTGGAGTGGTGAGTTGCCGCCGCAGATCAAGCTGCGTACCGGCGATGAGCTGATCTACGTGGCGCGCGCCTACGGCGCCGGCGGTGCGTTCGATGAAACCCGCCTCCAGCGCATCCAACTGGTGACCCCGGCCGATTTCGACCGTGGCCTGCAGATTACCCGCGAGAGCGTGCAGAAGACACTTGGCCAGGCGTTGGATGGCGACAGCGCGCAGGACCTGCAGCTCAGCAACAGCATCTATGGGCAGAGCATGCTCCGCCTGCAGAACATCCCCATCCACGGGTCGCGCGTGCGCCTGTATGGCCGCAATCTGGAACCCAACAGCCGCGTGCGCATCAACGGCCAGGATTTCCCGGTCGATCTGGAGCAGAAGTTCGCCGCCGAGTTCCTCGAGCCGGTGGGCGAGCATCGTTACGACGTCAGTGTCGAATCGCGCGATGCGCCCTCCGCCCAGCGTCAGCTGGAGGTGGATGTCACCGGCCGCTACCTGTTCCTGGTCGCCATCGCCGATGTCACCGTCTCCAAGAACAGCGCCAGCGGCAATCTGCAGCCGCTCGCCGCCGATGATCGTGACGATGACAGTTTCCTCAGCGAAGGCCGGCTGGCGTTCTATCTGAAGGGCAAGCTACGCGGCAAATACCTGGTCACTGCTCAGGCCGACACGCAGGACCGTGAGCTGAAGTATCTGTTCCGCGATTTCACCCAGGCCGACGCACAGGACGTGTTCCGCCGCCTGGATCCGGATCTGTATTACCCGGTGTATGGCGATGACTCCACCACGTATCGCGACGTGGATACGCAGGGGCGGTTGTACCTGCGCGTGGACTGGGACCAGAGCCAGGCCGTGTGGGGCAACTACGCCACCGGCATCACCGGCACCGAGTACGGCCAGTACGTGCGCTCGCTTTACGGCGGTGCGTTGAACTGGCGCTCGCTGGAGGCCACGCCGCTGGGCGAGGCGCGTTCGCAGGTGAAGGTGTTCGGCTCCGAGGCGCAGTCCGCGCCGGGCCACAGTGAATTCCTCGGCACCGGCGGCAGCCTGTATTACCTGCGCCATACCGACGTGTTGCCCGGTTCGGAGCAGGTGGTGCTGGAAGTGCGCGATCGCACCACCGGCCGCACCGAAACGCGCGCCACGCTGCAGGAAGGCGTGGACTACGAAATCGACAATCTTCAGGGCCGTTTGATCCTGACCCGTCCGCTGGCGCAGCTGACCCGCGAGAACGTGCGCAGCATCACCCGCGACATGCCGCTCGATGGCTACGACCAACTGCTGCTGGTGGACTACGAATACGTGCCGCTGGGTTTCAGCAGCAATGACGTGACTTACGGCGCGCGTGGCCGGCAGTGGATTGGCGACCACGTGGCGATCGGCGGCACCTGGATCGACGAGAACCGCAGCGGCGAGAACTACAGCCTGAAAGGCGCTGACCTCACGTTGCAGGCCGGGCGTGGCACCTATCTGAAGATGGAACAGACCCGCACCGAAGCCACCGCCGCCCCGGTGTTCTATTCGGACAACGGCGGCCTGAGTTTCATCCGCCGCAACCCGTACGAAGGCCGGCGCTCGGGCACCGCCAGCGCCGTGGAAGCGCGTGCCAACCTGCGTGAGCTGGGCTGGACGACGCAGGACTGGAGCCTGGGCGCATGGTGGCGCGACGTGGACGCCGGCTTCTCGGTCGCGCGCCAGGACACCGGCCTGCCGATCCAGGAATACGGTGCGGAGTTCCTTGGCTATCTCAACGACGATTTCAGTCTGTATGGCCGACACACCCGCACCGAACAGGGCGAACTTGCCCTGGAGCAGAGCCAGCTGACCGCCGAATGGCGGCTGGGCAACGACGGCCAGCTGACCGGTGAACTGCGCCGCGTGCGCGAGGAGCAGGAACTGCAGAGCGTGGATGCGCTGCTCGCTGCGATCGGCTACCGCCAGCGCTTCGGCGCTTCCTGGGAGGTGTACGGCACCGGCCAGGTCACGCTGGACGATGATGGCGGTGCCTACGAGAAAAATGACCTGCTGACCCTCGGCGCGCGGTACCTGTTCGGCGATCGCAGCAGTGTCGGTGCGGAAGTGAGTGGTGGCAGCCGCGGTCATGGTGCCAAGGTCGACGGTGAGTACCGCATGGCACCGGATCACAGCCTCTACGGCAGTTACAGCTACAGCACCGACCGCACCGGCACCGACCCGCTGTTCGATACCGGCCTGCAGAGTGGCTGGACGCTGGGCCAGCGCTGGCGGCTGAGCAACCAGGTCAACGTCTACAACGAGAGCCAGTATCTGAAGGATCGTCGCCAGGACAGCGCGGGCATCGTGCATACCTTCGGCATGGATTTCTATCCCGCGCAGGGCTGGAACCTGGGCTTCACGATCATGGACGGCGAACTGGACTCCACCGTGGGCCGTGTCGATCGCCGCGCCTACAGCGTCAGTGGCGGCCGCACCGATGCGGTGGCGCAGTGGAACAGCAAGCTGGAGTACCGCCGCGACAGTGGCGCCGAACAGCGCGAGCAGTGGGTGACCACCAACCGCCTGCTGTACAAGCTCAACGAAGACTGGCGTTTCGCGTTGCGCGCCAACTACGCCGATACCGAAGACCGCATTGACCGCCTGGCCGATGCCAAGCTGGTGGAGACCAACATGGGCTTCGCCTGGCGCCCGCACGACAACACGCGCTGGGCCGGCTTCGGCAAGTTCACCTATCTCTACGACGTGGCCTCGCTCGGGCAGGAGGGCGGCAACCTGTACGACCAGCGGTCGCAGATCCTTTCGCTCGAAGGGATCCGCCAGCTGGGCGCGCGCTGGGAAGTGGCCGGCAAGCTGGCTTCGCGCTGGGGTGACTACCGCGCCGGGCGCGGTGAGGGGGCCTGGTTGGACAGCCGTGCCGACTTCGCTGCCTTGCAGCTGCGCTATCGCCTGTTCGCGCAGTGGGAGGGCCTGGCCGAGCACCGGTGGTTGAAAGTGCGCGACGGCGGCGTGCGCAAAGGTTGGCTGGTGGGCGTGGACCGCCGGGTGGGGGAGAACTTCAAGGTCGGGGTGGGCTACAACTTCACCGAATTCAGCGATGACATGACCGAGCTGAAGTACGACCAGAAGGGGTTTTTCTTGAACATGGCAGGGTATTACTAGGCGTCGGTGGGTTCGGGCCTGCCACGCATGGCGTGGCACTACCGGGGATCGCGGTGTTGGCGGTCGGCTCCGGTGGGGGCAGGGGTAGGGCCAGGCCATGCCTGGCT
>NZ_JASCOO010000068.1:0-22760 GCF_029959485.1 Stenotrophomonas sp. PS02301 | reverse complement strand
CCCGTAGCGACCGGCAGGCCCCTCGGCAAATGTCCCCCGGCCGCCGCCTGACGGCGACGTCCTCCTCCTTGATTTTGCCCAGGAGCCTGCCGGCCGCTACGGGGCTCGGCTCGCGGCGCGCAGGCGTAACACCGGGCATTGCTGTGAAGCGCCAGTGGTCTCTATACGTGGGTCGCGATGCCCTTGTGGGCGAAATAAAGGAGGAGGTGGCGGCCGCAGGCCGACGCCGGGGGACATTCGCCGGCAAGGGCATCGCGGCCCAGCGCTCGACCCACCTGCGGCCGCGACTGAAAGGTTCAGAGCGCTTCAGGCTTGCCACGCGGACGGAGGGAGAGCCTTTTTGCCCACAGAAAAGGCCGGGTTTCCCCGGCCTCTCTGTTCGAATCAACGTCAGCTGGCTGGCAGAGGCTGGCGGGCGGACGGGGGTTCAGCAGCTGGCTGGCGAAGGCTGGCTGGCGTGCGGAACCCGATGCCGCACTCAGTGCGCAGCGGTGCCTTTCGCATCCATCTTGCTGGTCTGGTACAGCGCCAGGCCGATGCGCTTGATCAGGCCCAACTGCTGTTCCAGCCACCAGGCATGGTCTTCCTCGGTGTCCTTCAACTGCACCAGCAGCATGTCGCGACTGACATAATCCTGGTGCTGTTCGCACAGCTTCATGCCGGCGGCCAGGTTGTCGCGGACGCTGTACTCGGTCTCCAGGTCCTTCTGCAGCATCTCTTCCACGGTCACGCCGGGCTCGAACACATGCGGGCGCATGTCCGGGTCGCCGCCGAGGAAAAGGATGCGGCGCAGCAGCGCGTCGGCGTGCTGGGTCTCTTCTTCCATCTCGTGGTTGAGGCGCTCATAGAGCGCGAACAGGCCCTGGTCTTCGTAGCGGCGCGAATGGATGAAGTACTGGTCGCGCGCGGCCAACTCGCCGCGCAGCAGTTCCTTCAAGCAGGCGATGACGTCCGGGTTGCCTTTCATGGGGGTGCTCCTGATGAATCAATGCGCGCATGGTGCCCTATCTGGAATTCCGGTGATCTAATCGGAATCAGTTGCAGTTGCGCTTCGGTCGGCGTGCACAGGGCGTTCACGCCTCCCCTACAATCCAACCACACCTACTGGGGGATGCGCAGGATGCGGCATTGGCTGAAGCAGTTGGTCTGGGGAGCGTTGATACTGACGCTGGCGGCGGTTTTGATGGTGTGGTGGCTGCTGCGTGGCAGCCTGCCCCGCCTGGAAGGCGAACAGGCCATGACCGGCTTGGCGGCGCCGGTGAGCATCACCCGGGATGCCTTGGGCGTGGTCACCATCGAGGCCGGGACCCAGGCCGATGCGATGCGGGCGCTGGGTCTGGTGCATGCGCAGGAGCGCTACTTCGAGATGGACCTGATGCGCCGTACTGCCGCTGGCGAGCTCGCCGAGCTGTTCGGCCCGGCGGCGATCGAGATGGACAAGCGCATGCGCGTGCACCGGCTGCGGGCGCGCACCGAGGCCCACCTGGAGGTTGCCACGGGCAGCAGTGCCGCTGCCCTGCAGGCCTATGTGGACGGCATCAACCAAGGCGTCGCGGATCTTCGGGTACGGCCTTGGCCCTATCTGCTGCTGCGCCAGACGCCCGCACCGTGGCGGACCGAAGACAGCGTGCTGACCGGGCTGGCGATGTATGCCGACCTGCAGGACCCCACCAATCAGAACGAACTGGCGATGGCGCGGATCCGCGCGGTGGTGCCACCGGCGCTGTATGCACTGCTCAGCCACGAGGGCAGCGAGTGGGATGCCCCCCTGTTTGGCGGGGCGCGCGGCAACGCCCCGCTACCGGACGCCACGGCGCTCGATCTCCGACGGCTCGATGCGGCGCAGGCAACCGGTGCCGCCGCCGGTCATCTGGACCCGGACGTGCTGGGCAGCAACAACTTCGCCGTGTCCGGTGCACTGACCACGGACGGCCGCGCCATCGTCGCCGACGACATGCACCTGGGACTGCGCGCGCCGAATCTCTGGTTCCGGGTACGGCTGCGCTATCCCGATCCGCAGGCGCCCGACGGGCGTGTCGATGTCAGCGGCTTCTCGCTGCCCGGCCTGCCGGCCATCGTCGTCGGCAGCAACGGACACGTTGCCTGGGGCTTCAGCAACAGTTACATCGACACCGCCGATTTCCGCAGCGTACCCGCCGATGCCCAAGGCATCACCACGCATGAAGAGCGTATCCGCGTCGCCCGTCAAGCGCCGGTGACGCTGCGCGTGCGCGAGACCGCCTGGGGTCCGGTACTCCACGAACGGCCGGACGGCAGTGGCGAGGCACTGCGCTGGACGGCGCAGCTTCCCGGTGCGGTCCGTCTGGACTTTGCCGAGATGGCGCGCGCAAGGGATCTTGACCAGGCGTTCCAGGTCGCCGACCGCAGCGGTATTCCCGCGCAGAATCTGGTGATCGCCGACCGTAACGGACGCATCGCCTGGCGGTTGATCGGCACACGCCCGGATCGCGCTGCGGGCTGCCCGCCAGACGGCAACACGATCACGGCGCCCGCGAGCTGCACGCCGTGGGCGATCCGCAGCGATAGCGCGCCCGCATTGATCGATCCCCCCTCCCATCGGCTGTGGACCGCCAACGGCCGTGTACTCGATGGGGACGCGCTGGCCATCGCCGGGAACGGGGGCTATGACCTGGGTGCACGCGGGCGGCAGATCCGCGACGGCCTGATGGCGAAGGAGCGCTTCACCGAAGCCGACCTGCTGGCGATCCAGCTCGACGATCGCGCCCTGTTGCTCACGCGTTGGTGGCACCTGCTGCGCGAGGTCGTCACCGACAGCGACGACCCTGCCCTGCAGCGGCTTGAGGTCGCAACCCGGCGATGGGATGGCCGTGCGGGCGTCGATTCGGTCAGCTACCGGATCACCCGCGGTTTCCGCGGCATGTTGATCGACCGCGTTGGCGAAGGCCTGCTCGCGCCAGCGAAAGCACAGCTCGGCGAGGCCTATCTGGAGCCGCGACTGGGGCAGTTCGAGGGCGTGTTGTGGCCATTGGTGAGCGAACGGCGGGCGCATCTGCTGCCGCCTCCGTACTCCAGCTGGCATGCGCTGCTGGCCGATACCGCCAAGGCGCTGGAGGCAGACCTGAGCAGTCAGGGACCGCTGGAGGCGCGTACGTGGGGCGAACGCAACACCGCCGCGATCTGTCACCCGGTCAGTCGCGCCCTGCCCAACGTCGCCCGACGATGGCTGTGCATGCCCGCCGATCGGTTGCCCGGCGACCGCGACATGCCCCGCGTGCAGGGGCCCGCGTTCGGGGCGTCGCAGCGGATGGTGGTCTCGCCCGGCCACGAAGCCGAGGGATGGATCCACATGCCCGGTGGGCAGAGCGGTCACCCGTTGTCACCGTTCTGGGGCGCCGGACACGACGCCTGGGTGCAGGGAACACCCACCCCGTTCCTGCCGGGCAAGACCGCGTACACGCTGACGCTGGTCCCCGTGGAATGATCACGGGCGGTGGCCGCCCCTACGGCTACCGCCTCTTCCACCGCTCCATTGCGTTGAGCAGCGGCCCGGTCATGGCCGTGGTCACCAGGGCCATGATCACCAGCACGGCAAACAGGCGGTCGCCGAGGAAGCCCAGCTCGTAACCCAGGTTGAGCACGATCAGCTCCATCAGGCCGCGGGTGTTCATCAGGGCACCGAGCTTCCACGCCTCATGGCTGCCCATGCCGGCACTGCGCGCTGCGCTCCAGGTGCCGATCAGCTTGCCCAGCGTGGCCACCACGATCACGATCAGGCACAGCGCCAGGTCGCTGGCCTGCAGGGCATCGGCGCGCATGCGCAGGCCGGTCATGGCGAAGAACAGCGGCAGCAGCAAGGTCACCGCGAACGGCTCGACGCGCTCGGCCACGGTGTGCCGCAGGGTGGCGTTGCCGGAGACCGCCACGCCGGCCGCGAAGGCGCCGAACAGCGCGTGGATGCCCAGCATCTCGGTAACCAGCGCGCAGGCCAGCGCCATCAACAGCATGATCAGCAGCCAGCGTCCTTCCTGGCCCGGTGCGATCACCAGGCGCGAGAACCACGGGCGCACCACGCCCAGCATCAACGCGACGAAGGCAACCACGCAGACCAGATTGATCGTCGCGGGCACCCAGCCCTGCGATTGCGCAGCCGCCACGATCAGGGCCAGCAGGCACCATGCAGTGGCATCACCGAGCGCGGCGCAGGCGATGGCGGTCTGGCCCAGCGGCGTGCCGGTCATGCCCCGGTCGGCCAGAATGCGCAGCAGCACCGGGAAAGCGGTGATGCTCAATGAAATACCCACGAACAACGCGAAGCCGGTGAAGCCCACGCCCGACGGCGCGTGTGCACCGTACAGCCAGATCGCGAGCAGCACGCCCAGCACGAAGGGCACCGCGATGCCGGCATGGCTGACCACGAAGGCAAAACGACGTCGCCCCCGCAGTCCGCCCAGATCCAGCTCCGCCCCGGCCACCAGCAGGAACATCAGCACGCCGAGCTGGCTGAGCAGACCGAGCGGACCGAGCGATGCCGGCGGGAACAGCACGCCATGTACCTGCGGCAACACGGCGCCCAGCACCAGCGGCCCCATCATCAGGCCGGCCGCCATCTCACCGATCACCCCCGGCTGGCCCAGGCGGCGGAACACCCAGCCCGCGCCCTTGGCGACCATCAGCAACACCAGCAACTGCAGCAGGAACAGACCGAGCGGCGCATGCAGATGCGCAGCCCAGTCGGCCCCCAGCGAGGACTCTGCACGGGCCACCTGCGCGGTCACGGCCGGGCCGGCAAACCGCGCCAGGCCCAGGCCGATCAACAGCGGCAGCGCCACCCAGCCCAGGTAGCGCCAGGCCAGCCCGCTGCGGCGCATGCCGGTGGTGTCAGAGTCCATGACCGATCCCCATCGATTGAAGGGGCGATTCTACGGGCTGCACGCGTCGCCACACCACCGCGGACGACGCGGCGGTGTGGCACATCCGATCAGGCCAGTGCCTGTTCGTGTACGCCGGCGATGGCGCGCCCGGAGGGATCGGCCATCGCGGCAAAGCTGGCGTCCCACGCGATCGCCGCTGGCGAGGAGCATGCGATGGATTTGCCACCCGGTACGGTCTCCGCCGCGGCCTGGGTGGGGAAGTACTGCTCGAACACGTGGCGGTAGAAGTAGGCTTCCTTGGTCTGCGGCGGGTTGTGCACGAAGCGCTTGTCCGCCGCGGCCATCACCCGGTCACTGACCTGGGCTTCGGCATGGGCCTTGAGCCCGTCGATCCAGCCATAGCCGACACCGTCACTGAACTGCTCCTTCTGGCGCCACAGGATCGAATCCGGCAGGTAGCCTTCGAAGGCCTCGCGCAGCACCGCCTTCTCGATCCGGCGTGCACCGGCGGGGCCCTGCCCGACCATCTTGTGCTTGGCATCGATGCGCATGGCCACATCGAGGAACTCGCGATCCAGGAACGGCACGCGCGGCTCCACGCCCCAGGCCATCATCGATTTGTTGGCGCGCAGGCAATCGTAGTTGTTGAGCGCGTCGAGCTTGCGCACCAGCTCCTCATGGAACTCGCGCGCGTTCGGCGCCTTGTGGAAGTACAGGTAGCCACCGAAGATCTCATCGCTGCCCTCACCGGACAGCACCATTTTCACGCCCATCGCCTTGATCCGGCGCGCCAGCAGGAACATCGGCGTGGAGGCGCGGATGGTGGTGACATCGTAGGTTTCCACGTGGCGGATCACTTCCGGCAGCGCATCCAGCCCCTCTTCGAAGGTGTACTCGAAACCGTGGTGCACGGTGCCCAGGGCTTCGGCCGCGATGGCGGCGGCCGCCAGATCGGGCGAGCCCTTCAGGCCGATCGCGAAGGAGTGCAGGCGCGGCCACCAGGCTTCACTCTGATCGCCATCTTCGACACGGTGGCGGGCATAGCGCGCGGCGACGGCCGCGACCAGCGACGAATCCAGCCCCCCGGAGAGCAGCACGCCGTAGGGCACATCGGTCATCAACTGGCGGTGCACCGCGCGCTCGAACGCCTCACGCAGTTCGACGCGATCCGCCTCCACGCCTTCGACCGCATCGTAGTCGCGCCACGGGCGCTCGTAGTAACGGGTGAGCGTGCCGGTGGCGCTGTCGTACCAATGCCCCGGCGGGAACTGCGCGGCGTCGGCGCAGATGTCCACCAGCGACTTCAGTTCGGAGGCCACCACCAGGCGGCCGTCCTTGTCGTGGCCCCAGTACAGCGGCACCACGCCGATCGGATCACGGGCGATCAGCACGCGCTGCTCGGCGCGGTCCCACAGCGCGAAGGCGAAGATGCCGTTGAGGCGGTTCAGGAACGAGGCCGGGCTGTCTTCGCGGTAGAGGGCGTTGATCACCTCGCAGTCCGAGCCGGTCTGGAAGGCGTACGGCTGGGCCAGTTCGGCCTTCAGTTCGCGGTGGTTGTAGATTTCGCCGTTGACCGCCAGCGCCAGGCCGCCGTCTTCGGAGAGCAGCGGCTGTGAACCACCGGCGGGGTCGACGATGGCCAGGCGCTCGTGGACCAGGATGGCGCCGTCATCGACGTACACCCCGCTCCAGTCCGGGCCGCGATGGCGCTGGCGCTGCGACAGGTCCAGCGCGTGGCGGCGCAATGCGGCGAGGTCGTCGCCCGCCTGGAGGCCGAAAATACCGAAGATCGAACACATGGGAACAGCTCCTGATGATGGGGGAATACACGTATTGCAGGCATTCGACCGGCCACCCAGGCCCGGAAGGGGTAAACCCGGGCCACAAAAAAACCCGCATCGGTCGATGCGGGTTTTCTGGGGTCCGGGCGTGTTGCTTGTACTAGCCCTGGTCGCAGTCCCGCATCGGCCGCGCACGATTATTCGCGCGCAGATTAGTGCGGTTGGTATTGCTGACAGCGGTGGCCGGGAACGAGGACATGGACCGACCGTAACCGGGTTTGGGCGGCGGTGCAACTGTTGCGATGGCAACCAAACCGACCGCCGCGGACAACCCTGCGCTTCGAGGCCGGGCGATAATCGCGGTCCTTCTGCACCCACTGGCTGGCATGACCCCTCGCATCGGACGCATCGCTACACGCCTGGGCGGCATCGCGCTGACCCTTTCCCTCATCGCCTGCGCCAGCGCCCCGTCACGGACGCCTGCGAGCATCGTGCAGTCGGTCGAGACCAAGGCGGCCGATGGCAGCTTCGACAGTGCCTGGGAGGCCGCCAGGACCTACGAGACCTTCAACGACCCGCGCGCCGTGACCTGGTACGAGCGTGCCGCCGCCGTCACTCCGTGGACGTTCCACAACCCCCAGGCCGAAGAGGCGCTGGGCCGGATCTGGACCCACGGTGAGCTGCTGCATGGCACCGGCCCGAACATCCTCCAGGGCCCTGCGCTGCGCGCGTCACCGCGCAAAGCAGAGCGCTGGTACCGCGCTGCCGCCGACCACGGCAACCCGATGGCGATGCTGATGCTGGCCAAGTTCCATCGCGAACGCGGTGACACGGCCAGCGCGCTGCGCTGGGACCTGCGCGCGACGATCTACCACCACATGCCGTCCGAATCCTCGCGGCTGCCGCAGGCGATCGCCGCGCAGCCGGATGGCACTCTGCATCCGCTGGTCGTCGACATCCAGCGGCGTGCGCAACGTGGCGATGCCGATGCCCAGGTGGATCTGGGTGCGATGTACGAACTGGGCATGGGCCTGCCGCGCGATGGTGCCGAGGCATTGCGCTGGTATCGGCGTTCGGCCGACCAAGGCAACGTGTATGGCCAGTATTTCAGCGGTCTGCTGCTCGGCCGCGGCCGCGCCGGTGTGACGCGTGATCTCGACGCGGCCGCGGGTTGGTTTGCCAAGGCCTATGCGCAGAAGTTCTACCTCGCTGGCGAAACCTATTGGCGCGAGCGGATCAAAGCGCCGTTCTGGACGTTCGGGTAGTGCCGGGCATTGGCGTCGATCCGTTTTGTACACATTCTGCAGCGACCTTCAAGTCTGCCCCTGGTCCGGCCCATCACCCAGAATGGACGCATGAACACTGTCACCTTCCGCGATGAAATCCTCACCCGCGAGCGCATGCAGGCCATCATCGCCGCGCATCCGCGGGCAGCCGTCTTCGAGAGCTGCACGTTCGATCACGGCGACTTCTCGCGGCTGGACATGGATGGGTTCCAGTTCAACCAGTGTTCGGTCACCGGCACGAGCTGGTTGGCGGCCTCGCTGGAAGAAAGCCAGTGGACGAAGTGCCGCGGCAGCCAGTGCGATTTCAGTTCGGCCCTGCTCAGCGATGCACGCTTCTCGCACTGCGATCTCAACAACAGTCACTGGCGCCGCGCGACGCTCTCCTCGGTGCAGTTCCAGGACTGCAAGCTGACGGGCGCGCACCTGCAGGAAGTGACCGGCTGGGCGCTGGAATTCCGCGATTGCCTGCTGGTCAGCGCCGACCTGCGCGGGATGTCGTTCCGCAAGGCGCAGCTGGAGGGTATGGATTTCTCCGAGGCCGAGCTGTCCGGCTGCGACTTCCGCGATGCGGTCTTCAACGGCGGCAGCCTGCGCAATGCACAGACACGGCTGACGCGGTTTGAAGGCGCTGACCTGCGCGGCACCGACATCAGCGGGCTCAACGTGATGGACGCCAAGCTGTTCAAGAAGGCAGTGATTTCACAGCGCCAGGCAGCGGCCGCCTTGGCGTCGTTCGGGCTGATCGTGGCGTAAGGGCGAACCGGCCAGCGGCCGGCACTACCGTAATCGAGCGGCGGTAGATTCAACCCGATGGCGTCAGGCGAGCAAACGCTCGATCAGGCGCTGGTACAACGCCGGCAACGCTTCCAGATCCGCCACGCGGACATTTTCGTCAACCTGATGGATGCTCGCGTTGACCGGCCCCACTTCGATGCACTGCGCGCCCAGCGGCGCGATGAAGCGCGCATCGGAGGTGCCACCGCCGGTGCTCTCCTCCGGCGGCGCACCGGCGAACTCACCGAGCACTTCGCGGGCAACCCGGCGCAGCGTGCCTTCCGGGGTATAGAACGGCTCGCCACTGCGATGCCACTTGAGCGTGTACTCGAGCGCATGACGCTGCAGCAGCGCGGCGATCTCCTGCTCCAGCGCCGGCGCATTCCAGTGCGGGTTGTAGCGCAGGTTGAACAGCACCTGCAGCTCACCCGGAATCACATTGTTCGCCCCGGTGCCGGCATGGATGTTGGAGACCTGCAGGCTGGTCGGCGGGAAGCTCTCGAAGCCATCATCCCAGTGCCGTGCGGTCAGTTCGGCCAGTGCCGCGGCGGCCAGATGGATCGGATTGCGCGCCTTGTCCGGATACGCGACATGGCCCTGCACGCCCTTCACCGTCAGCGTAGCCGAGAGACTGCCGCGGCGGCCCACGCGCAGCAGATCGCCGAGCACCGCGGTGGAAGACGGTTCACCGGTGATGCACCAGTCGATGGCCTGGCCGCGTTCGCGGAAGATATCGGCCACACGACGCACACCATCGATGGCGTCGCCCTCCTCGTCGCTGGTCAGCAGCACGGCCAAGGTGCCGGGATGGTCCGGATGGGCGGCCACGAACTGCTCGGCGGCGACCACGAACGCGGCCACACTGCCTTTCATGTCGGCCGCGCCACGTCCGTACAGCACGCCATCACGGATCTGCGGATCGAACGGATCACTGGCCCAGGCCGCGACCGGGCCGGTCGGCACCACATCGGTATGCCCGAGCAGCACCAGCACCGGTGCGCCCTGCCCGTGCGTGGCCCACAGGTTGTCGACCTCGCCCAGGCGCAGGTGTTCGCAGTGGAAGCCGGCGCGCTCAAGTCGGCCGGCCAGCAGCGCCTGGCAACCGGCATCCTCGGGCGTGACCGAGGCGCGCGCGATCAGGTCGCAGGTCAGGGCAACGACGTCGTTCACGCGCCCACTCCGAACCGCTGCTTGAAGCCGTTGTCCGAGAAGCCCTGGGTCATCACGCCATCGGCGCTCACCACCACCGGGCGCTTGATCAGCTGCGGGTACTCGCGCAGCAGCAGCTTCCACTCGGCCTCGGAGTCGGCCGCTTTGCGGTTCTCCGGCAGTTGCCGCCACGTGGTGGAGGACCGGTTGATCAACGCGGGGAAGCCGCCGGCCTGGCCGGCCCACTCGATCAGGGTCTCCGGCGTTGGCATGTGGTCGCGGTAGTCGACGAAGGTGTACGGCACCTGGAAACGGTCCAGCCACTTGGTGGCTTTCTTGCAGGTGTCGCAGTTCTTCAATCCGTACAGAGTGGTGGTCATGGCGCGGCGTGCAGCATCGATCAGGAAGGACGCCGTGAGGATGTCACAACAGGCGTTCGGACACGACCCGGAAGGGCACCTGCGGCACCCGGAAACAGAACGCATCGGCCAGATCGACGCCCATCGCGGCCAGGTGCGGGCAGGTCACCGCCCCCTCCAGCCGCAGCGGCTGCACCTCGGCCTGGGTGATCGGCAGATCGATATGGGTCAGGGCCAGCCGACCATCCGGGGCGACCGCGAACGCGGCCTCCTGACAGGCCAGGAACGCCATGGCCTGCGCTGCATCGGTGAACGCCCCGGCCGCCCACGCCGCCGCCAAGGCCACTGCCGGACGCACCTGCGCCTGCAGTGCCGGCGCGCTGCCCTGCCCCGGCTCGATCACGGTGTGCCCGCCATCGGCATCCACGGCATGCCAGAAACGCGCGGCCAGATGCGGTTGCATGGCATCGCTCCACAGCCGCGCACCCACCGCGTGCGCCACGCTATCGATTACGTTGCGATCAAACAGGACCCGTGGCGTAGCGGACGCAGCCGCTGCATCGTCCGGCACCACACACCAGCGCCAGTTGCTCTGCAGCGGCGACGGAAACAGGCCACGCAACGGCCCCGCCAGCGCCGGCCCGAAATGGCCGTGGCGGTACGTCAGGATCGTGTAGGGCGTACGCCCGTCATGCACGAACAGGCGATGGCCCGGGGGGGGCGGCGGTGCATGACGCACGTCCACCCACCAGCTCAGGTACACCACCTCACGCACATCACTGATCAACGCCGGCACCGGCAGCACGCGGGTGAGCGCGCGCCGGGCGGCGGTCAGGTGCGCGCAGCCGAGCAGACGCTGCAGCGCGCGTCCCGGCCACCCCGCGAACGGGTGCCGGTAGCGCGCCGCCTGCGCCAGCGCGGGCTGCGGGGTGCTCAGTCGGCCAGGCCGCGCAGCAGCTCGTTGACGCTGGTCTTGCTGCGGGTCTTGGCATCGACCTGCTTGACGATCACCGCGCAGTACAGCGAGTGCGAGCCGTCCTTGGACGGCAGCTGCCCGGACACCACCACGCTGTACGGCGGTACCGAACCGTAGCTGATCTCGCCGGTGGCGCGGTTGTACACGCGCGCGCTCTGGCCAAGGAACACGCCCATGCCGATCACGCTGTGATGGCCGACCACGAAGCCTTCCACCACTTCCGAACGCGCACCGATGAAGCAATGATCTTCGATGATGGTCGGGCTGGCCTGCAGCGGCTCCAGCACGCCACCGATACCGGCGCCGCCGGACAGGTGGCAGTGCTTGCCGATCTGCGCGCACGAACCCACCGTGGCCCAGGTGTCGACCATGGTGCCCTCGCCCACGTAGGCGCCGATGTTGGTGAAGCTCGGCATCAGCACCACGTCCTTGCCGAAGTAGCTGCCACGACGCGCGATCGCACCGGGCACCACGCGCACGCCGGCGCGACGGAACTTGGCTTCATCGAAGCCGGCAAAACGCGATTCGACTTTGTCCCAGAACGGCGCCGGGCGCGCATCGACCACGGCCATGTCGTTGACGCGGAAGTACAACAGCACGGCCTTCTTCAGCCATTCGTTGACCTTCCAGCCACCGTGGCCGTCGGGCTCGGCAACGCGGAATTCACCGGTTTCCAGGCCATCGATGACGCGGCCGACCAGCGGCTTGGTCGAGCCTTCGATCTCATGCAGGGTCAGCGTGGCACGGCGCTCGAACGCGCTCTCGATGCCGAACTTGAGCTCTTCCACGCCCGGCGTGGCCGGCTTGCGCAGCGACTTGCGCGCGATGGTGGCATCACGGCTGGCACTGCGCTTGGCGGCGCTCTCGGCCGGCGTGGCGGCAACCTTGCGGGCCGGCGCCTTCTTCACGGCAGCCTTCTTCACTGCGGGTGCCGCCTTTTTCGCTGCGGCAGCAGTCTTCTTTACCGCAGGCGCGGCAGCAGGGGTCTTGGCCGCCGCGGTCTTCGCGGCAGTCTTCTTGGCAGGCTTGGTGGCCATCAGTGGGGGTCTCCGGCGTTTCGATCAGGGTCCAGGCAGGCGAGCATCGCGTCTTGCAGCTGCTGCCTGGCGGATTCGGTCAGGGCGTGATCATGCTCATCGCTGATCACGAACATATCTTCGGCGCGCTCGCCGAACGTGGCGATGCGCGCATCATGCACGCGCAGCCGCTGGTTGCGCAGCACGAACGCCACGTCGGCCAGCAGGCCGGGGCGGTCGGGTGCGACGAGGCTGAAACGGGTACTGGTGGTCTGGCCATCGGTGACATCGCGGAACTCGATGCGTGGGGCGAAACGGAAGTGCCGCAGCTGGCGCGGAATGACACGGCGCGACGGGCGCAGCCGGGTCAGATCGCCGGCCAGCGCCTCACGCAGGCCAGCCTCCAGGCGCAGCGCATCGCCATCGGCAAAGCTGTCGGCCGGGGTCACTTCGAAGGTATCGAAAATGGTGTCGACCGGGCCGTCCAGCACACGCGCGCGATGGATCCCGTAGCCCTTGCGGTCCAGCGTCATCACGATCGCCGCGAACAGGCCGTCGCGATCCGGCGAGTGCACGAACACCTCCAGCGCGTGGTCGTCCGGGGTGATCCGGCGCACCTTGACCAGGGTCTGGCCCTGCTTGATCGGCACCAGCGCGGCCGCCTGCCAGGCGAGCTGTTCGGGCCGCAGCCGGATGAAGCTCTCATCGGGCATCACGGTGAACTGGCGCTCGATGGTGGCATCGTCGTAGCCGCGCTCGCGCACCAGCTGGCGCACCGATTCGCGCGCTTCGGCGACCCGCTCGGCGGCCGGCATCTGGTTCTCCAGCCCGTCGCGCAGCGCGCGGCGCGCGGCGAAATACAGGTCGGCCAGCAAACGGTCCTTCCACGCATTCCACAGCTTGGGGCTGGTCCCGGCGATATCCGCACAGGTCAGCAGATACAGGTAATCGAGCCGGTCGCGGCTGCCCACCAGGGTGGCGAAGCGATGGATCACGTCCGGATCGGAAATGTCCTGCTTCTGCGCGGTAACCGACATGCGCAGATGCTGCTCGACCAGCCAGGCCACCAGCTCCGTATCGGAACTGCTCAGCGCCAGCGCCTGGCAGAATTCGCGGGCGTCCACCGCACCGAGTTCGGAGTGATCGCCGCCGCGGCCCTTGGCGATGTCATGGAACAGGCCCGCCAGCAGCAGCAGCTCCGGCTTGCGCAGGCGCGGCCACACTTCATGCGCGATCGAGAAGCGCTCATCCGCGCGGCTGCTGGCGAACAGGCCGATGTTCCGCAGCACCATCAGCGTGTGCTGGTCCACGGTGTAGACATGGAACAGATCGAACTGCATGCGCCCGGAGACCTGCGCGAACGCGGGGATCCACTGGCCGAGCACGCCCAGGCGTGCCATCCGCGCCAGGGTATCGACCGCGCGCGGGCTGCGCAGCAGCGCCAGGAACTGTTCGCGTGCCGCGGCACTGGCATCGGTATACGCCGCCAGCTCCGGCAACGCCTCGGCCAGCGCGCGGGCGGTCAGCGAATGCAGGCCGCGCACATCCGGGTTGTAGGCCCAGCTGGAGAACAGCGCGAATACCTGCTCGATGTCGCCCTGCGGCCACGCGGGATCATTGGCGGCGAGGTAACCGCGGCGCAGCGAGAAACCGACACTCACCGGCTCGGGCACCGCTTCGCCATCGAACTGTTCCTCGAAGCGCTGCAGCAGGCGGTCACTGATCCGGCGTACCACGGTGGCGCTGCGGTAGAACCCCTGCATCATTTTTTCCACGGCCAGGCTTTCGATGTCGTCTTCGAAACCCAGGCGCGCAGCGAGTGTTTTCTGGTAATCGAAGCGCAGGCGCTCTTCGGGCCGGTTGGCGACCAGGTGCAGGCCGAAACGCAGCCGTGCCAGCGCGCAGCGTTCTCGCTTGAGCGCGGCCGCTTCATCCGGGCCGAGATGGCCGAGGCCGACCAGCGCTTCCAGATCGCGCACGCCGAACGCACGCAGTGCCATCCAGCCCAGCGTATTGAGATCGCGCAGCCCGCCGGGGCCGTCCTTGATGTCCGGCTCGAGATTGTCCGCCGTGTCGCCAAAGCGCTGATGGCGGGCCAGCAGCTCTTCGCGCTTGGCGAGGAAGAATTCGCGTGGCGGCCACAGGCCCTCCACGTTCACGGCTGCCTTCAATGCCTGGCGGGCCGTGTCATCGGCAACGACCGGGCGCGACTCGATCAGCGCGGTCAGCACCGTCTGGTCGGCGCTGGCCTGGGTGCATTCGGCCGCCGATCGCACCGCGTGGCTGACCGGCAGGCCGCAATCCCAGAGCAGGGCGAAGAAGCGTGCCAGCCCGGACTCGTGCCGACGCTGCTGCTCGGGCGCACCGAGCACCAGCACGTCGATATCCGAGCGCGGGAACAACTCGCCGCGCCCGTAGCCGCCCACCGCGAACAGCGCCATTCCCGAACCGGCGGGCAGGCAGCGATGCCAGGCCAGCCGGATCAGGTGATCGGCCGCGCGTGCGCGCAGGGCGAGCAGGCGTTCGATGTTGTCGCCCTGGTCGAAGCGGCGGTACAGCCGCGCGTCGGTCTGTTGCAGCGACTGGCGCGCCAACGCCGCCCAGTCCGGGTCGGCGACGGAATCGGCCGGCGCGTCCAGCATCGGGCTCGCCGGCAGCATGCTCAGACCTGCGATTCGCCGGGCGAAAGGGTCAGCACGTCGACGCCGGTCTCGGTGACCGCGACCATGTGCTCCCACTGCGCCGACAACTTGCGGTCCTTGGTGACCACGGTCCAGCCATCGGGCAGCACCTTGTTGTAGCGGGTGCCCTCGTTGATCATCGGCTCGATGGTGAAGGTCATGCCGGGCTGCAGCACCAGGCCCTGGCCGGGGCGGCCGTAATGCACCACCTGCGGTTCGTCGTGGTAGACCTTGCCGATGCCATGGCCGCAGTACTCGCGCACCACGCTGAAGCGCTCGGCTTCGGCATAGCTCTGGATCGCATGGCCGATGTCACCCAGCGTCGCGCCCGGCTTGACCGCGCGGATGCCGCGCCACATCGCTTCGTAGGTCGCATCGACCAGGCGCTTGGCCATGACCGACGGCGTGCCGACGTAGTACATGCGGCTGGTATCGCCGTGCCAGCCATCCTTGATCACGGTCACATCGATGTTGACGATGTCGCCGTCCTTGAGGACCTTGGCTTCGCTGGGGATGCCGTGGCAGATCACGTTGTTGACCGACGTGCAGACCGTCTTGGGGAAGCCGCGGTAGCCGACATTGGCCGGCGTCGCCTTCTGCACATTGATGATGTGGTCATGGCAGATGCGGTCCAGCTCTTCGGTCGTCACGCCCGGCTTGACGTGGGGGGTGACGATGTCGAGCACTTCGCTGGCCAGACGGCCGGCGATGCGCATCAGTTCGATTTCCTCGGGGGTTTTCAGATTCACGCTCATGGGGCCCATTATCGCCGATCCGGGGCCAATCTGAACGGGATCGGGTGGAACACCGACAGCCGCGGTTTGGGCACAAGTTCAGTCAGGTCGATGAATGAATGAGATGGACGTCTCAAATCGCATGTTGATGCCGAAAACGGCCATCGAATCGCCCAAATCTCACGGGTTACCTACAAGACCAAACCTATAAGCGGATCAACACCGTTCCATCGCGTCACCGTTCGGCAGCATCGTGTTGTTCAGCAAGGACCCGCGTCCAAGGAGCATGCCCATGCGATTTCTCCGTCCTGCCCTGTTGAGCCTGGCCCTTGCCAGCCTCGCTGCGCCCGCCCTGGCGGCCGATACCACCACCTTCAACGTCAAGATCATCATCACCAAGGCCTGCACGATCACCGCTGCAGCCGCCACGGACGTCGACTTCGGTTCGGCCCTGTCCACGGCCACTACCCCGTCCAACGCGCAGGGCACCATCACCGCGCAATGCTCGGCGCTGACCCCCTACACGATCGCCTTGAACGCCGGTTCCAACGCTGGCACCGCCAACGACGTGACCACCCGGCGCATGAAGAACACCAACGCCGCGGTCACCGCCAACAACTTCGTGGGCTACCAGCTCTACCAGGATGCCGGCCACGCCAACGTCTGGGGCGCCACGACCGGCACCAACACGGTGGCCGGGATCGGCACTGGCTTGGCCGTGCCCTACACGGTGTACGGCCAGATCGCCAACCCGAGCGTCAACAATGCCGCGACGGGTAATTACCAGGATACGGTCACCGCTACCATTTCCTACTGAGGGCAGCCCATGCCAATGACCGCACGGGCCCGCCTCCGGCGGCGCCTGGGACTGGCCTGCGTCCTGTCTGCCCTCTCCATCGGCACCGTCCCGGCCGCCAGTCTTCAGGTGGCACCGACCGGGCTGCAGCTGGGGCCCCGACAGAACGCCGACGCGCTGTGGATCAGCAACAGCGGCACCGCACCGGTGCAGGTGCAGGTGCGGGTCTACCGATGGAGCCAGCAAGGAGGCCAGGACCAGCTGACCCCGACCGACGACCTGCAGGTCAGCCCGCCGATGCAGTCCCTTGCCGCTGGCCAACAGCAGCTGGTGCGGGTGGTGCGCAGCGACTCGCAGGCCCCGGCAGGACAGCTGGCCTACCGGGTGATTGTCGACGAACTGCCGACGCTGGATCCGAACCGGACCGGCATGCAGTTCGTGCTGCGCTACTCGCTGCCGGTCTTCGTCCAACCCGTCCAGGCCGCCCCTGCCAAGCTGCGGGCACGGCAGATCACCCTGGATGATGGCCGCCCGGCACTGGAAGTAAGCAACGACGGCGGCGCGTACGCGCAGTTGGCCGACCTCGCCATCGGCACTCCGGAGCGCCCGCAGACCGTACATCCGGGCCTGCTGGGCTACGTCCTTGGCGGCCAGACCATGCGCTGGCCGCTGGAGCTTTCGGCAACCCGCCTGGCGGGAGCCACCTTCATGGCCAGGATCAATGGTGAGTCGGCCCAGACACCACTGCCCGTCGCGCCACCGGCTCGCTGAGGCCTGCGCGCGGATGCTGCTCAGCGCCAGCCTGCTGCCTTGGACGATGCACGCCGCGGAGATCGGCCTGGAGGCCGCGGGCGCGTCAGGCGACGCCGTGCTGCCGGCACCGACCCCGTTGACCGCGCCGCAGACCCTGTACCTGGACGTGACCCTCAATCGCGCGCCGCGTGGCCTGCTTCCCTTCACCCAGGAACTGGGGCGGCTGTTCGCCGCGCCGGCCACGCTGCGCCAGCTCGGCTTCCCCGCGCAGGGCGACGCGGCGGTGCCACTGGACCGTCTGGCCGGCGTGGTGCTGCGCTACGACGCCTCCCTGCAGACCCTCGCGCTGGACGTGCCACTGGACCAGCTCGCACTGCCGACCACCCGGCTCGAGCGGGCACAGGAAACTACCCCGCATGCCTCCGCCTCACCCGGAGCACTCCTCAACTACGACGTTTATGGCAGCCACAGTGAGGCCGGCGGCAACCTGGCACTCACAAGCGAACTGCGGCTGTTCGGGCTCGGCAATGGCGTGCTGGAGAACAGCACCGTGCAGCGCATCTACGAGGTTCCCCGGCAAGGCTGGCGGACCGACAGCGTGCGCTTGGACACCCATTGGCAACTGGATTTCCCCGACGCAGCGCTGACCCTGACCGTCGGCGATTTCTACAGTGGCTTCGTCGACTGGAGCCGGCCGGTGCGGATGGGCGGCATCCAGATTGGACGCAACTATGGCCTGCAGCCGTATCGTCTGCTGACCCCGACCCCGACCTTCCTCGGCGAAGCGGTGGTGCCTTCCAACGTCGAGCTGTATGTCGACGGATTGCGCCAGTACAACGGCCAGGTGCCGGTCGGACCGTTCCAGCTGGCCGCACAGCCGGGCATCAACGGCACCGGCAATGCCCAGGTGGTGATCACCGATGCATTCGGCCGCATGCAAACACTGGACTTCGCCTTCTACGGCACCCAGCAGTTGCTGGCGCAGGGCCTGTCGGACTGGTCGCTGGGCGTGGGACGCATGCGCCGGGACTATGGCATCCGCTCGTTCGCCTACGAGGCGCAGACCGTGGGAAGCGGCACTTGGCGTTACGGCGTCAGCGACCGGTTCACCGCCGAACTGCATGCCGAGGGCGGTGGCGGCGTGCGCAATGCCGGCGCCGGCGGCTGGTGGCTGCTGGGCGCCGCCGGGGTGTTCAATGCCGCCTACGTTCACAGCCGCCAGGACGGCCGCGACGGCGGCCAGTACGGGCTGGGGTACAGCTGGAACAACCGCCGATTCAACGTCAACCTGTCCAGCCGACGCACCCACGGCGACTATCGTGACCTCGGTGCACTGCAGGACAGCCTGCCTGCGCAGATCAGCGAACAGGCCACGCTGGGCGTGAACCTGGACGCGGCCGGGGCGATCAGTGCCAGCTACCTGCGCCTGCGCTACCGCGATGGTGAGGACAACCGCTACGCCAGCCTGTTCTGGTCGGCCAACCTCGGACGCCGCTGGTCCACGTACCTGTCGGTCAACCAGAACCTGGACGAGAGCAACGATCGCAGCATCTACCTGTCGCTGTCGGCCGCGCTTGGGCGCAACCGCCAGGCCAGCCTGTCCACCCAGCGCAACGGCGAGAACACCACCTACGTGGCCGACGTGTCCCAGCCGGTGCCCGGCGACGGCAGCCAGGGCGGGGTCGGTTGGCGCCTGCAGGCGCGCGGCGGCGACGATGGCGGCGGCGGCCTGGGTGAAGTGGGCTGGCTCAACCGGGTCGGACGCTACGCACTGGGGTACTCGCGCCAGGGCGACACCGATTACGGCTATGCCAGCGCCAGCGGCAGCCTGGTCTGGATGGGGGGGCACGTGTTCGCCGCACGCGAAGTGCCCGATGCGTTCGCCGTGGTCTCCACCGGCAGGTTCGCCGGGGTACCGGTACGGCTGGAAAACCGCCTGATCGGCAGCACCGACCACAACGGCCTGCTGCTGGTGACGCCGTTGCTGTCCTGGCAGCGCAACCGGCTCTCGATCGACACCCTGGACCTGCCGGCAGACATCCGCGCCGCCGAGGTCGACCGCTGGGTCACGCCGCGCCAGAGCGCCGGAATCGGCGTGGATTTCGGCCTGCGCCGCACCCACCCCCTCACCCTTGTACTGCACGATGACAGCGGCCACCCGCTGGCACCCGGCAGCGTGGTCCATCTGGCCGGGGCGCGCACGGCGATCGTCGGTTACGACGGCCAGACCTACCTGGAGGACGTGACCCTACCGCTCACCCTGCGGATCGACACCGCGCGCGGCCCATGCACGGTGGCCCTGGAGCCCCCCAGCCCCAGCGAGCCGCATCCGCGCCGACTGGGGCCGCTGCGCTGCATCGCCGGGCCATCGCCGTGATCCGCGCGCTCGCCCTGCTGCTGGTGGCCGCGCTGGCCCTGTTCGGCAGCCGCTCCGCGCATGCCGACACCAACTGCGTGGTCACCACCCCGGTCACCCTCGCGTTCGGAACCATCACCAACGGGTCTGCCAGCGTCACCAACTCCACCACTACTTTCACCATCACCTGCAGCACGGCCGCCCTGAGCCTGCTGGCGACCGCGTCGGTGCGCGCCTGCCTGGGCATCGGCAACGGCAGCGGCGGCAGCGCCACCCAGCCCACGCGCAGCCTGCGCAACGCCACGACCGACACCATGGCGTTCCAGCTGTATACCAATGCCACCCGCAGCACGATCTGGGGGCTGACCCCGGGCAGCAACCCGGGCGCGCAGGTGATCGACCTCAACTACAACGTGCCGTTGCTGACCGGCGGCAGCGGCACGGTCACCGTCACCATCTATGGCCAGGTTCCGGCCGGGCAGACGCTCTCCGCAGGAAGCTTCAGCAGCAGCTTCGCCGCCGCCGACACCACGGTTCGCTTCGCCTACAACGAAGTACTGCTCGGTACCGCCTCACCACCGCCCGCCTGCACGACCCCGGCCGGCGGCGGCGCGACCGGCAACAAGACCGTTGCCTCCGGCTTCCCGTTCACGGTCACTGCCAACGTCCTGCCGCAATGCAGTACGTATGTCACCACCGATATGGACTTCGGCAGCAATGCCGGCGCCATTACCGGCAACATCGACCGCACCTCGACCATCGGCCTGACCTGCATCAACCGCACCGCGTACACCATCGGCCTGGACAACGGCCAGCACGTGCTCGGAACGACCACCCGGCGCATGCAGCACGCCACCAATCCGAGCTACTTCATTGCCTACGAGCTGTACCGCGACAGTGGCCGCAGCCAGCGCTGGGGCAACACCATCGGGGTGGACACCGTCCCCGGCACCGGCACCGGCGGCACCCAGACGCTGACGGTGTACGGGCGGGCGCCGCCCACCTCCGGCAGCCTGCCGGCCCAGGGCAGCTACAACGATGTGATCACGGTGAACATTACCTACTGATCCCGCGTCGCCCTCAAGACCGGCGGCAGCCTGGCCGATAATGGGCAGGCCCCTTTCCTGCGATGTTCGATGATCCTGAGACGGCTCCCCCCCGCCCCGGCCTGCCTGCTCCTGCTCGCCGGATTCACGGCATTGCCCGCCACCGCGCAGTCGCAGGGCGGCCTGCGCATCCAGCTCCGCATCGTGGCCGACTGCACGACCACGGCCCTGCGCGGGGCACGGCCGGACTGCGCGATGCCGCACCAGCGCAGCGATGCTCCCACGCCGGTGCCCATGCAGGTGCAGGCGTTGACCCCGGTGGAACTGCTCCGCGGCGACCGGCCTGACCGGGCTACGGTGACCTACTGATGCGCGGGCTTGCCGCACTTGCCCTGGCCCTGGCCCTGCCTGCAGCCGATGCGAGGGCCGTGCAGCTTTCCACCACCCGCGTGCTGCTGCCTGCCGGGCAGGCCGACGTCGATCTGTGGCTGGACAACCCCGATCCGGTGCGATGGTCCGGCCAGGCCCGGCTGTATCGCTGGGAACAGGAAGAAAACGACGAGCGCCTGCAGCCGGCCGAGGACGTGGCGCTGAGCCCGTCCGTACTGGACATCGCGCCCGGCCAGCGGCAGCGCCTGCGCGTGGTCCGGCTCGGCGCCGCCCCCGAACAGGTCCAACAGGCGTATCGGCTGGTCATCAGCCCGGATCCGGCGCTGCCTGCGGCGACGGCCCCGCGCTACTCGTTGCCGGTGTTCCTGGACCCGCTTCAAGCACCCGCAGTGGCACCGGCACTGCAGGCACGGCTCCAGCCGGGCCTGGCCGCGCACGTGCAGCTTTACAATGGTGGCGCGCGCCACGCCCACGTGGCCGACCTGGTGTTCGTCGACCGCACTGGGGCCCGCCAGGTGGTGATAGCGGGCCTTGCCGGCTATGTGCTGCCCCGCCAGACGCGGACCTGGGCGCTTCCCTTCCGCCCCGATCAGTATGTTGGCGGCCACTTCCAGGCCCGCCTGGACCACGCAGCAGAGGCTGCCCTGCCCGCCGCCGCGCCCGAGATTGCAGCCCCGGCCCAGGCCGGGCTATAATCGACCGGATCTCCTGCCTCATCGAAGCAGGGAACACGTCAACACCGGACGTCACCGGTGAATCCACACCTGCCGCCCATATCCGTGCCGGGGTGCTCCGCAAGGAGTTCGGTCACGGAAGCGACAGGGAAGCCAAACCCCGGAACCTCCCGCCTCACGGCGGACCGCCCAACTATTACCCGTGGCGGCCGGTTCCCTATCAGGAGTTACTGCAATGCCCCAGGTCACCATGCGTCAGATGCTGGAAGCCGGCGTCCATTTCGGCCACCAGACCCGTTACTGGAACCCCAAGATGGGCCAGTACATCTTCGGCGCCCGCGGCAAGATCCACATCATCAACCTGGAAAAGACCGTTCCGCTCTTCAATGACGCGATGAACTTCATTTCCAGCGTTGCGCAGAAGCGCGGCACCATCCTGTTCCTGGGCACCAAGCGCAGCGCCCGCGAGTCGATCCGTGAAGAAGCCGAGCGTTGCGGCATGCCCTTCATGAACCAGCGTTGGCTGGGCGGCACCCTGACCAACTTCCGTACCGTGAAGCAGTCGGTTGCCCGCCTGAAGGAACTGGAAGCCGGTGAGACCGACGGCAGCTTCGACAAGCTGGTCAAGCACGAAGTGCTGGGCCTGCGTCGCGAGCGCGACAAGCTGGAAGCCTCGCTGGGCGGCATCAAGGACATGAACCGCCTGCCCGACGCGATCTTCGTCATCGATATCGGCCACGAAGACATCGCCATCAAGGAAGCCAAGAAGCTCGGCATCCCGGTGATCGCTGTTGTCGATACCAACTACAACCCGGAACTGGTCGATTACGCGATCCCGGGCAACGACGACGCCATCCGCGCTGTGCAGCTGTACGCCCGCGCCGCTGCCGACGCCGTGCTGGAAGGCAAGGCTGCTGCGCCGCACGCCGCCACCGTCCGCGAAGAAGAGTTCAGCGAAGCCGCTGCTGGCGAAGAAGCCAAGCCGGCCCGCCGCGCGCCGGCCAAGAAGGCTGCTGCTCCGGCTGCTGCCGCTCCGACCGCTGAAGCCCCGGCCGCTGAAGCCCCGGCGGCCGACGCTCCGGCCGCTGGCGAAGCCCAGGCCTGATCCAGGCCCGCGGTGGGCGCAGCGCGCCCAC
>NZ_JASCOO010000067.1:0-23114 GCF_029959485.1 Stenotrophomonas sp. PS02301 | reverse complement strand
GCTCCAGGTGGCAGCCAGCATCGTGCAGAGCCGGCCAGCGGCCGGCACTACCCGGCGCTTACGGCAGGGGCGGCAACAGCCCGGCGCCGAGGCGGTTCCAGGCATTGATCACCGCGATGCCCATGCTCAGGTCGCTGATGCCCTTTTCATCGAAGTGCGGCAACAGTGCCTCGTACGCGGCATCGGAGGGCGCTGCGCAGCTCAGCCGGGTCAGTGCCTCGGCCCAGCCCAGCGCGGCACGCTCGCGCGCATCGAAGAAGCGGCTCTCGTGCCAGGCCGGCAGCGTATCGAGCTTGCGCGGTTCGATTCCCCCCTTGCGCAGGGTGGTGCCGTGCATGTCCATGCAGTAGCCGCAGCCATTGATCTGCGAGACACGCAGGAACACCAGCTCCATCAACACAGGATCGATGGAGCTGTCGTGGACGGCCTTGCTGGTGGCCAGCAGGCCCTTGAAGGCCTCGGCGGCCAGACGGGTGTACGGAACGCGGGGTAAAGCGGACATGTGGGTACTCCATGACGGCCACAATGGCCGTCTTCATCAGGAGGACGCGCCAGCCTCGCGCGCTGTGACAAGCGCAGTGAGTTTTTCCGGATTGAGCACGCTGAGCACGCGCACGATACGCCCTGCATCGACCGTGATCATCGTGACCGAGTGCAACTGGTCCCCGGCAAAACGCAGGATCGCCGGCTCGCCGTTGACCTGGCCCAGCTGGGCTGGATGCTGGCCGTTGCGGCGCGCGATCGCCCAGTACAGCTGCGCGATGCGCTCGGCGCCGAGCAGGGGACGGATTGCCGCCGTCACGCGGCCACCGCCATCGGAGATCATCTCGGCGTTGGCGTCGAGCAGCGCGCGGATCGCCGCCAGGTCGCCCTGCTGGGAGGCGTCCATGAAGCGTGCCAGGAGGTTGCGGTGCTGCGCCGGCGAGACCGCGAAGCGTGGGGCGCCGGTCTGCAGCCGCTGCCGCGCCCGATGGACCAGCTGCCGGCAGTTGGCCGGGGCGTGCTCCAGCAGCGAGGCGATGTCCGGGTAGTCATAGTCGAACACGTCCTTGAGCAGGAAGGCGGCACGCTCGTCCGGCGTGAGCTGCTCCAGCAGGGCAAGGAACGCCACGGAAACCTCGTCGGCCAACGCATGGCGCTGGGCCGGGTCCTGCAGCGGGTCCGGGTCCAGGGTGATCTCCAGCGGCTCGGGCAGCCACGGCCCCACGTACTCCAGGCGCGCGCTGCGCCGGGCGCGCAGCCGGTCCAGTCCCAGCCGGGTGGTGGCGGTGACCAGCCAGCCTTCCGGGTCGCGGATCACGGTGGTGTCGGCGCCCTGCCAGCGCAGCCAGGCATCCTGGACGATGTCCTCGGCGTCGCTGCGGCTGCCCAGCAGGCGGTAGGCCAGGGCGAACAGGCGGGGGCGGTGGGTCTGGAAGGTATCGGTCGGGGTCATGCCGGAAGGACGCGGCCGGGCAGGCCGCTGTGACAAGGCTGGGCGGCCACTGTGCACCAAACGCCGCGGCCGCGAGCGATTCTCAACGCCGCCCGGCGGTAGTTGTTAAAATCGGCGGTTCAACCCCCGCCAGCCTCCAGCAAGCGAGCAAGTCGTGACATCGATCAAGCAGGAAGACCTCATCCAGTCCATCGCCGACGCGCTGCAGTACATCTCGTACTACCACCCGGTCGATTACATCAAGAGCCTCAACGCAGCCTACGAGCGCGAAGAGTCGCCGGCCGCGAAGGAGGCGATGGCCCAGATCCTGATCAACTCGCGCATGTGTGCCGAAGGCCACCGGCCGATCTGCCAGGACACCGGCATCGTCACCGTGTTCCTGGAAATCGGCATGAACGTGCGCTGGGACGACGCCACGATGGGCGTGGAGGACATGGCCAACGAAGGCGTGCGCCGTGCCTACAACTACCCGGACAACAAGCTGCGCGCCTCGGTGCTGGCCGATCCGGCCGGCAAGCGCATCAACACCAGGGACAACACCCCGGGCGTGGTCAACGTCAAGGTGGTGCCGGGTGACACCGTGGAGGTGATCGTCGCTGCCAAGGGCGGCGGTTCGGAAGCCAAGTCCAAGTTCGCCATGCTCAACCCGTCCGACTCGATCGTGGACTGGGTGCTCAAGACCGTGCCGACCATGGGCGCCGGCTGGTGCCCGCCGGGCATGCTCGGCATCGGCATCGGCGGTACCGCCGAGAAGGCGATGCTGCTGGCCAAGGAGTCGCTGATGGAGCCGATCGACATCAACGAGCTCAAGGCCCGTGGCGCCTCCAACCGTGCCGAAGAACTGCGCCTGGAACTGTTCGACAAGGTCAACGCGTTGGGCATCGGCGCGCAGGGCCTGGGCGGCCTGACCACCGTGCTGGACATCAAGGTCAAGGATTTCCCCACCCACGCGGCCAACCTGCCGGTGGCGATGATCCCGAACTGCGCGGCCACCCGCCATGCGCATTTCACGCTGGATGGCAGCGGCCCGGTGATGCTCGATCCGCCGTCGCTGGAAGACTGGCCGCAGATCACCTATGACGCCTCCAAGGGCACCCGCGTCGATCTGGACACGATCACTCCGGAAGACGTCGCCAGCTGGACGCCGGGCCAGACCCTGCTGCTCAACGGCAAGCTGCTGACCGGCCGCGACGCCGCGCACAAGCGCATGGTGGAGATGCTGGACAAGGGCGAGCCGCTGCCGGTCGACCTCAAGGGCCGCTTCATCTACTACGTCGGCCCGGTCGATCCGGTGCGCGACGAAGTGGTGGGCCCGGCCGGCCCGACCACCGCCACCCGCATGGACAAGTTCACCCGCCAGGTGCTGGAACAGACCGGCCTGCTGGGCATGGTCGGCAAGGCCGAGCGCGGCCCGGCGGCGATCGAAGCGATCCGTGACAACAAGTCGGCCTACCTGATGGCGGTCGGCGGCTCGGCGTACCTGGTCTCCAAGGCGATCAAGGCGGCCAAGGTGGTGGGCTTCGCGGATCTGGGCATGGAAGCGATCTACGAGTTCACCGTGCAGGACATGCCGGTGACCGTGGCGGTGGATTCCACCGGCGAGTCCGTGCACCAGACCGGCCCGCGCGAATGGCAGGCCCGCATCGGCAAGATTCCAGTTGTGGTCGCCTGAGGCCTCCGGTCGCGGCAACGCTGGAAACGAAAACGGCGCCCCAGGGCGCCGTTTTTCGTGGCTGACGCTGGCAGGCACCGACCGTTGGCCGCTACTTCCCCTCAGCGGCGCGCGTCCACCAGCATGCGCACCGCCAGCGCGCCGAGCACCGTGCCCATCAGGCCACGCTGTACCGTCTGCCAGCGCGGGCGCCCGGCCAGAAAGGTGGCGATACTGCCGGCGGCCAGTACGATCAGTGCGTTGACACTGACGCTGGTTGCGATCTGCACCAGCCCGAGCACCACCGATTGCACCATCACGCTGCCATGCCCACGGGGCTGGATGAACTGCGGCAGCAGCGAGAGATACATCACGGCGATCTTCGGATTGAGCAGCGCGGTGAACAGGCCCATGCCGAACAATCTGCGCGGGCTGTCATGGTCCAGCGTGCGCAGCTGGAACGGCGAACGTCCGCCAGGGCGCAGCGCCTGCCAGGCGAGGTACAGCAGATACGCCGCGCCGGCGAAACGCAACACATCGTAGGCATGCGGCACTGCCATCAGCAGCGCGGTGATGCCCAGTGCCGCGCACACCAGATACACCAGAAAACCCAGCGCGACACCGCTCAGCGAGATCAGCCCGGCGGTGCGTCCCTGGCAGATCGAGCGCGAGATCAGATAGATCATGTTCGGCCCGGGCGTCAGCACCATCCCCAGCGAAATCAGACCGAAGGCGAGCAGAGCGGACGAATCGGGCATGGGGGGATCCTGGGCTGGCGGCGGGGCAGAGGACGCATTCTGCGAGCGTCCGCGGCGCAGTGGCAGAGACAGAACGCGTCCCCATCGCCCGTGCTCTGTACCCATGTGATGGCACGGAGCGCGGGCGCATACTGTGCGCCTCCCTCAAGAGGCCCTGAGCATGCGCACCACGTTGTATGGATCGCCGAGTACCGCCGCCCTGGTCGTCCATTGGCTCTTGCTGGAACTGCAGATCGAGCACGATCTGGTGCTGCTGGATTTCGACAAGCGCGAGCACAAGGATGCAGCGTATCTCGCTTTGAATCCCGCGGGCCTGGTGCCGACGCTGGTGCTGGACGGGCAGGTATTGACCGAAGCGGCAGCGATCGCGCTGCATCTGGCAGACCGCCATCCGGAAGCGGCCCTGCTGCCAGCACCGGGGTCTGCCGACCGCGCCGAGGCGTACCGCTGGATGTTCTGGTGCGCCAACACCGTACAGCCGGCGTACCGGGCGTGGTTCTACCCGCAGGAAATGGCGGGCCCCGAGCACGTGGACGCGACCCGCCAGCGTGCGCGCGAGCGGTTGGAAGGCGCCTGGCAGCATCTGACCGAGCACCTGTCCACGCGCGGCCCGTATGTGCTGGGCGAGTCGTTGAGCGTGGTCGATTTCATGTTGGTGATGCTGATGCGCTGGTCGCGCAACATGCCCACGCCCAGTGACACCTGGCCGGCATTGAAGACGTACGCGGATCGCCTGAAAGCACGGCCGGCGTTCGCCGAGGTCTACCGGCGCGAGGGCATCACCGACTGGCGCTGACAGGGTTCAGTCGACGTACTGGTCGAAGGTCCGTCGTGCACGGAATGGCATCAGGTGCTGGTTGAGCAGCCCCTTGGGCACGGTCTCCAGTTTCATGACGCCGTATTCCTGCGGCCATTCGCGCTGATCCCGGGGCAGTTTGAAGGTGCCCATCAGCATGTCCACCAGCGGTAGGTGGATGGCGTAGTTGACGTCGACGTACTCCTGTTGCCGCGCGTGATGCCAATGGTGGTAGCGCGGCAGCACCAGCAGGTACTCCAGCCACCCGAACCGGATGCCCAGGTTGGCGTGGGCCAACACCGCCTGCAGACCCACCAGGATCACGTAGGCATTGATCGCCGGGGTCGAGAAGCCGAGTACCAGCAGTGGCAGCAGCACGCAGCTGCGGGTGATGACGATTTCGACGAAATGGATGCGCGAGCCGGCCAGCCAATCCATGTGCCGGCTGGAGTGGTGAACGGCGTGGAAGCGCCAGAGCCATGGGGTGTTGTGATACGCGCGGTGCAGAAGTGCCTGGGCCATGTCCGCGACGAATACCGCGATCAGGAACTGCAGCCACACCGGCATCGACTGGATCAGCGTCTTGAGCGCAGGGAACGCGGCCAGCCCGGCAATGGTCGAGGTCGAGGCGGTCACCAGGATCAGGATGAACTGCACCAGCACGTGGCTCATGAAGAAATAGCCGACATCGGTACGCCAGCCCGGCCGTAGCGGCGAGAGTAAGTGTTTGCCGAGGTAGCGCTCCAGCGGCACGAATACCAGTGCCGAGAAGAACAGCGACAGCACGAACCAGTCCAGACCCAGCGAGTAGGGTGTCTGTCCGATCGCATCGAACTGCACGTTGGTACCCCCCAGCAGCACCGCCAGGGTGGCGCTGCCGACGCCGATCGTGGCGATCCGCTTGTTGCGGTCGCGCAGGATCGCCAGGGTGCCCATGATGAAGGCGGCGGCCAGCCCGACCAGCAGCAGGTGGCGGGCGAACTGTTCGTTGTAGACCGCGCGGAACTCGCGGCTGGTCAACAGATCCGGAAAATGGAAGCAGGCCACGCCCATCAGGCTTAGCAGGCCCAGCAGAGCCGAGCCGTAGGCGAAGAACGAGCGTTGTGGTCGGGCCATCCGCTGGCATCCAGGTGAAAGGGCGGGGCTATTGTGGGCGCCGGAGCCGGCGTAACGGAAGAGGCATTTGCGGCTGCGGTGGCAGCCCGGGTATTAATTTGGAAAACAAGCAGTGCTACATTCCGGGCATGCACACATGCCGGCCATGGCCGGATGCTTTCGACACGGAGCACGACGATGCCGAGGATGCTTTCCGCCCTGCTGTTGATCCTGCTGGTCACCGCCTGCAGCAGTGGTGGCGATTTCCACACCGCCCCGCCCAGCCTGCGCGAGGTCACCGCCGCCAATCAGTGCATGCAGCAGTGCCAACGCCAGTACGACAGTTGCATGACCAACCGGACGGGATTTGGCAGCGGCGACAGCTGTGGCGCCGGGGTGGCGACCCAGCGCGACGCGAAGTGCGACAAGATCGACAACCCGGAGCTGCGCAAGGCATGCCAGGCCAGCAGCGACTACTGCCGCAACCGGCTGCCCGCGCTGACCTGCGGCGAGGATAACAGCCGGTGCACCAGCCGCTGCGGGGGCAGCTGAGGCACGGCCTTAGGCCGGCAGGATCGCCAGCACCGTCTCCGGCGGCCGGCACAGGCGTGCGCCGCGCGGGGTCTCCACGATCGGGCGGTTGATCAGCTCCGGGTGGGCGACCATCGCCTCGATCAGCGCGGCATCGGGCAACGCGTCGTCGTCCAGCCCGAGCGAACCATAGGCCGGCTCCTTGCTGCGCAGCAACGCGCGCGGGGCGATGCCCATGCGCGTGATCAGCCCTGCGAGCGTGGCACGGTCCGGCGGCGTCTTCAGGTACTCGACCACCACCGGCTCGATGCCGTGTTCACGCAGGATCTCCAGCGCCCCGCGCGAGTTGCTGCAGCGCGGGTTGTGCCAGATCGTCACGGCCATCAATACCACTCCAGCAGCGACACACCCAGGCCGACATAGGTGGCCTTGTGGTTGTAATCGATCATGCTCTCGCCGTAACCATCGAAGATCTGCACGTGGCCGCGCAGCAGATTGCTGATCGGGAAGCCGTAATCGAGCTGCAGCGCACCGTGCGAACGGTCGCCGCCGCGCAGCGAGTGACGCGCCATCAGCGAGACTTCGTGACCGTTCTTGTTCCAGGTCAGGGTGGCGTCACCGCGGCCCATGTAATCGGAGATGTCCGGGTTGTTGTCGTCCTTGCGATCTTCCGGAATGCGATACCACGGGCGCAGCACCAGCGCCCAGTTTTCGCGGTCCAGGCCGACGGTGGCGATCACCCGGTTCCAGCTGCGCGACAGGGGATCGGCGCGACCGTTGGACATGTGGTTGATGCTGATCCCGCTCATGCGCCCGCGCCAGCCGCCGATCGAATAGCCGTTGCGGAACATCAGCATCACTTCCGGCTCGTAATTGGTCTCACGGAACGGGCGCGAGTTGTCGGCGTTGTAGGCCTGCCAGCGCGAGCTCTGCGTGTAGCCGGCCCAGATGTCGCCGTTGTCGCCGAACAGGTTCTCCACGATCTTGGTCTTGAAGCTGAGCTGGAACTTCAGTTCCGCGCTGTCCAGCTGCTGCGAGGTGGTGACCGTGTTGACCGGATTGGGCGACTGCGGCATCTGGTTCTTGTCGCTGGTCCAGAACGCGGGAAGCAGGTAGACCGGCTTGTAGGCGCGCAGCTGGAACGCGCCGAGCTTGGAGTCCTGCGCGAGCTCCCAGCGGCTGTCGAGCAGCGAGCCCTTGCCGGCATTGGCCAGCGCATCTTCATGGCCGTCGTTCTTGAACACTTCTCCGAGGCGCTGCTTGACCCGCTGCGTCGCGGGCGCGTCGGCGTCGGCACTGCGGGCGGCATGACGTTCTTCCCGGCGCTCCTGCTTGGCGGCGGTGGCAGCGGCATCGGCGGCCAGGGTGACCTCGGGCGTACGCCCGAACAGCGTGTCGTAGCAGGCCAGGCGCGCTGCGTCTGTGTCCACCTGGGCGCAGGCCTCCGGCGAGGCCGGGGTGGGCGCGGCTTCCTGGGCAGCAGCAGGCAGCGCCGCGCAGGCCAGGGCCAGGGCGGTGAACAGGGCGGAGCGGGAATGGGGAATGGTCATGGGAGCAGGGCCGCGTGACAAGAATGAATGGGTCAACCGGCACAGTGTGGCCGCTGAGGACTATTCCCGCCAGCGCACGACACGGTCGATCTGATCCGGTTTATGCCGGTCAATGGTGTGGTCAGGGCGTGAAGCCGTCACGCCGCCGCCGGTCAGAAGAACCACGCGAACGCGAACAGGCCCAGCATCGCGATCACCAGCGCCAGTTTCAAGGCGAACCCGAGCAGGATGCCAACCCAGGTTGCCAGGCCCACCTTGGTCGAACGGCCGAGCTCGCGGGTATGCCAATACTCGCCCAGCAGCGCACCGGCCAGCGGCCCGACGAACAGGCCGATCGGCATGAAGAACAGCCCGGCGATGCTGCCGATGAAGGTGCCCCACAGCGCCTTGCGGCTGGCGCCGACCCGCTGGGCGCCGACCACCGTGGCGAGGATGTCCACCGCGAAGGAGAGCAGGGTCAGCAGCCCCAGTACCGCCAGGGGCATCCAGCCCACATGGACAAAGCCATCTGCCCATGCCGCCAGCAGCAGGCCGGCGAACACCAGGGGAATTCCGGGCAGGGCCGGGAGGAGGATGCCGGCGATGCCGACCAGTACCAGGAGGGCTGCTAGCAGATACAAGATGAATGAAGGGTCCATGCTGTCGAGTATGGTTCCTGAAATGGGGTTGACATCGGAAGCTTTTAGCTAGTTGCTTTTTCGTTTTGCCCGGGTTAAGTTGCAGACGCTGAGCTTGGCAAGGTCACCGTGGATCGTGGCCTGATGATGGTAGATCTTCCAGATCCGCTGCATCGTTGCACCCCGCTTCCCCTTGCTGTCAGCCGCCTGTACGGGTGTATCCAACAACAAGACAGTTAGGGAGTAGCTGAGATGGCTGAGAAGGGCACCGTCAAGTGGTTCAACGACGCGAAGGGTTTCGGGTTCATCAGCCGTGAGAGCGGCGAAGATGTGTTCGTGCACTTCCGTGCGATCGAATCCCAGGGCTTCAAGAGCCTGAAGGAAGGTCAAGCGGTCGAGTTCGAAGTGGTCACGGGCCAGAAGGGCCTGCAGGCCGACAAGGTCAAGCCGCTCTGAGCGCAGACCGGGTCCTGCCTGGTTGAAACACGAAAAGGGCCCGCTTGCGCGGGCCCTTTTTTATTTACGTGTGCGTTGCGCCGATCAGCGCAGGATCACCTTGCCGTTGACCACGCGGACGTAGGTGTTCTCGCGGATACCACCCAGATCACGCTGGTTGACGACGACGGTACGGCCGTCATCCATACGCACGGTGATGTCGAACGTATCGCTGGTCACGTTCTTCTGGATCTGGTTGCCGGCCAGCGCACCACCCACCGCGCCTGCGGCGGCGGCGATGTTCTTGTTGCCACGGCTGCCACCGGTGTGGTCGGAGATCTCATGGCCGGCGACGGCGCCGACGATGCCACCCAGCACCGCGCCGGTCGCGCTCGGTGCGCTGCGGCCCGAAGCGACCTGATTGATACGGGTCACGATGCCGCAGTCCGCGCAGCGGTTGGTGTTGTAGTTGCCGCCGGAATTGCCGTAACCGTTGTTGTAACCACTGCTGCCGTAGCCCGGCGAGGTGGTGGCACAGCCAGCCAGGGCGACGGTGGCAACGGCAGCGGCGGCAATCAGTTGAATCTTCATGGTGTATCTCCTGGCCAGAGGGGTGGTCGAATGCGTCTGGTGCGCATGGAGCAGATCGTGTCCTGTGCTGCGTGAACAGCGTGCCAATCCCGGTGCGCCAGGGTGGCTGGAAGATGAATCAGCGGAAATCCTGGTGGCAGGCCTTGCAGTCTGTCTGGATCTTCTCCACCAGCGTAGCCATGCCCGGGCAGTCGGTCGGCGGCGCGGCCAGGGCCTCATTGAGGGTGGCGCGCAGGGCGCTGGCGTGCTGCTGGAAGCCTTGGCTGTCCTTCAGGCCGGGAAAGGCCAGGTCCAGATCATTGGAGAGCGAGCGCAGCGTCTGCAGCCGCGGCACGGTGTCGGCCAGGCTGCAGCGGTTCTGCGCCTGCGCCGCCTGAAGCAACTGCACCTGGCGGTTCATCACGTGCATCAGCGAATCCGGGAAGGGGTCCTGGCGGGCCTGGATCGCGCGCGAGACCATCACCGTGGCGATCAGGCCGATCACCAGGCCAAGCAGGCCGACGAACAGATAGCGGTACGCGGCGGACGGGCGGCGGGGCGGGGACATAGGGTCGTTCATGGTGAGGGCTTCGGTGAGGGTGGCTGCGGCGATGGTACGACGCGTCCTGTCCACGGCGCGTCCCGGACCGCCCTGTGCACATTAAAATAGGGGCATGAAGAACGACGTACTGCGCGAACGATTTGCCGGCATCGACCGGTTGTATGGGGTAGGCACCGTGGATCTGCTTGCCACCCGCCGGGTGGCGGTGGTGGGCATGGGCGGCGTCGGCTCGTGGGTGGTCGAAGCGCTGGCGCGCACGGCGGTGGGCCATCTGACCCTGATCGATGCCGATGACATCTGCGTGTCCAACACCAACCGCCAGCTGCCGGCGCTGGCCGGCCAGTACGGCCGCAACAAGGCCGAGGCGATGGCCGAGCGCTGCCGGGCGATCAACCCGGACATCAGTGTCGATGCGGTCGCCTCTTTCTTGACCGTGTCCAACATGGTCGAGCTGCTGGACCGCGATTTCGATCTGGTGATCGATGCCTGCGACAGCTTCCGGGTCAAGGTCGAGACCATCGCCTGGTGCCGCCGCCGCAAGCTGCCGATCCTGACCGTGGGCGCGGCCGGCGGTCGTACCGATCCCACCCTGGTGCGGATCCGCGATGTCTCGCGCACCGAACACGACGCGATGATGGCGCTGATCCGCAAGAAGCTGCGCAGCGATTTCAACTTCCCCAAGAACGCCTCGCGTTACTTCGGCGTGCCGGCGGTGTACTCGCTGGAAAACGTGAAGTACCCGCAGGCCGACGGCAGCGTGTGTGGCATCCGCCCGAACCTAGGGGCCGACGCGGCGCTGAAGCTGGACTGCGGCGCCGGGCTGGGCGCGGCCACGCATATCACCGGCGCGTTCGCGTTCGCGGCGGTGGGCAAGGCGCTGGAGATGTTGATGAAGAAGCCGGCCACGGCGGTCACGGCCGACTGAGCCGCTGCGGTCACGCAGTGGACCGGCTTACGCGTCCAACCCGAGGCCGGGCCGGTCCGCGACGACTTTCGCCACAAAGTCCATGACCGTGCGTACCGATGGCGAGCGCCGGAGGTCACGGTGCACCACCAGCCAGATGTCACGCGAGAACGGCGCCCCGTCATGCTCCAGCGGAGTCAGTCCGGGCGCGGCATCACCCAGAAAGCGCGGCAACGCGGCCACGCCCGCTCCGGCCAGAGCGGCTGCCCGATGACTGCTGATGTCGCTCAGTTCGCACGCCACGGTCCGGCTTCCCGCGATCTGCAGCAGCCACTGCTGCTGGGGCATGTCAGCAAACTGCGTGTCATAGGCAATGAAGGCCCAGTCTTCGGGCCGACGGGTGGCGACGTACTCGTGGCTGGCATAGAGCGCGAACGGCATTCGTCCGATTCTGCGCACAACGCTGCTGGCTTCCTTGGGACGGACCAGCCGCAGAGCCACATCCGCCTCGCGGCGGGCGAGTGATACCTGCTGGGCTTGGGCCGACACGGAAAGTTGAATGCCGGGCTGCGCTGCCCGGAAGTCGGCAACCCGTTCCGCCAACAGGTGCGCCACCAGCACTGGCGGTGCACTAAGCGTCACCCTGGCATTGACGGCCTCCTGGCTGGCCCGGCTCACGCGGGCGACAGCAAATGCTGAGGCGTCCATGGCCTTGGCGTGCTCGTAAATCTGGACGCCCATCGCGGTAAGGCGGACGGAGCGTGGCAAGCGCTCGACCAGCGCAACCTGCAGTTCGACCTCCAGCGCCGCAACACGACGGCTGACGGTTGCATGGTCGACATGCAACGCCCGAGCCGCGCCTGACAAGGTGCCGTCGCGCGCAACCGCCAGGAAATGACGGAGATTCTCCCAGTCGAACATCGGTGCGTTTTCGCAGGTATGGAGTGTGATTTCGGGGAATTTTCGAGGGTGCTCGCCAAGCCTAGCATGGGCGGTCTCTTCTGCTTATGGGATCCCAATGACAGCTTTTTCTGCTTCCGCGCGCGGTACGCTCTGGGCCGCCGCGCTCGGCTTCGTGGTGGTGCTGCTGGACATCAGTGTGGTCAATGTTGCACTGGATGCCCTGCAGCATGAATTTTCAACCGATGTGGCCGGCTTGCAGTGGGTGGTCAATGCCTACACCTTGGCTTTCGCCGCACTGCTGCTTACCAGCGGGGCGCTGGGCGACCGCTTCGGCGCGCGCCGGCTCTATCTCTCGGGCTTGGTGGTGTTCACTCTGGCGTCGGCTTCCTGCGGGCTTTCGGGCAGTCTGACTGTGATGGTCGGGGCCAGACTGATCCAGGGCATGGGCGCGGCGTTGCTGGTACCCAACTCGCTGGTCATGGTGCAGCAGGCATTTCCGGACAGCCAGGCACGTAGTCGTGCCGTCGGTTGGTGGGGCGCTCTCGGAGGAGCGGCTCTGGCTGCCGGCCCCGTGCTGGGCGGAGTGCTGGTAGCGCATGCAGGCTGGCGCAGCGTGTTTCTGATCAACCTTCCGATGGGTTTGATCGGGATCTGCCTGACGCTTCGGCATGCGGCGCCTTCCGGCGGCGGACATCGGCGTGGCCTCGATTGGAGTGGGCAGGTGGCTGCCATGGTTGCGCTGGCAGCGACGACCATGACCCTGATCGAGGCAGGTCAGCTGGGTTGGGAGCATGGCGTGGTGCGCGGAGGAGCCCTGTTGGCGCTCATGTCCCTCACGGCCTTCCTCTGGATTGAAGCTCGCAGCACCTCACCCATGCTGCCATTGAATCTGTTTCGGAATCACACGTTCTCCATCGTCTCGCTGGCAGGCGTCGCGGTGAATTTCGCCTATTACGGGCTGATTTTTGTGTTCAGTCTGTTTTTTCAGATGCAGCAGCATCTATCCCCGCAACAGACCGGCCTGGCCTTTCTGCCGATGACCCTCGTTCTGGTCGCACTCAATGTGGTGGCGGGGCGCCTGATTACGCGGCTCGGTCCCAGGTTGCTGATGTTCATGGGTCTTGCGCTGGCAGGATCGGGTTACCTGTTGTTGATGCCGGTGAGCATCGGGGGCCATTACGCGCTGTTGATCGTACCGATGCTGATGGCGGCAAGCGGGGTCGCCTTGGTGGTGCCGACCATGACCAACGCGACGCTTGCATCGGTCGACCGGTCGCGGGCAGGCATCGCCTCCAGCGTACTGAACTGTGCGCGACAGGTCGGCGGCATGCTGGGTGTCGCCCTGTTCGGCAGCCTGATCGGCGATGGCGCGCCGGATGCGTTCATGCATGGCATGCACATCTCGATCGGCATGTCGGCGGCAGCGCTATTGCTGGCGAGCGTCCTGTGCTGGTCTGGCATGCGGCCGGGGCCGCTGCACCCGTTGCGCGCTTCAGGAGAAACCGTGAAGCCCGAATAGGCTGCGCGCATTGGCCGTGGTCTGCGCGGCAATCACGTCGGCCCGCTCCCCGCGCAGCCGCGCCACCGTCTCCAGGATCACCGGCAAGCGTGCCGGTTCATTACGCTCTCCGCGGATCCCAGCATCCGGCTGATCCGGCGCATCGGTTTCCAGGAGCAGCTGCTCCAGCGGCATGCTGGCGACCAGGCGGTGCAGGCGCTGGGCGCGGTCATAGGTGAGCGGGCCGCCCAGTCCGATCAGGAAGCCCAGCTGGTGCAGTTGCCGCGCCTGCTCGGGGCTGCCGGAGAAGCTGTGCACCACGCCGCGCAGCCCGCCGATCTGCTTGATCGCCGCGATCACCGCATCCACCGCGCGGCGCGCATGCACGATCACCGGCAGGTCGAATTCGCGTGCCAGCCGCAGCTGGCCCAGGAAGTAGTGCAGCTGAGCGTCCACGTCCAGACCCTCCACGAAGAAGTCCAGCCCGCATTCCCCAACCGCGCAGGGGCGCTCGCGTTCGAGCCACGCACGCAGAGCCTCCAGGTGTTCGGGGCAATGCTGGTCCAGAAACATCGGATGCAGTCCGTAGGCCGGGTGCAGCCCGTCGGCCAGCCGGCACGCATCGCGCAGGCCGGGCCAACTGGCGGCAGTGACGGCGGGAACGACCTGGGCCATGACGCCGGCCGCGCGCGCGCGCGCGATCACTTCAGGGCGATCCGCATCGAACTCGCCCGCATCCAGGTGGCAGTGGCTGTCGATCAACCTCACGCGCGGCGCTTGGCCGGCAGCGGCGGGGGAAGCTTGTCGCCGCGTCGCTTCCAGTTGGCCAGCAGCAGTGTGCCCAGGCCAAACAGGATTTCATCCACGAACGGCAGCGGATCGGGAATCACCAGCGTCACCGCGAACAGGGCGGCGGTGATCTTGAACAGGGTGGGGTAGCGCAGCCGACGGGCCCATTCCAGCACCGGCAACAGTATGGGATTGGACATGAGGCACTCCTGGGCAGATGCTGTAAACGCTATCACGAGCCCAAGGCTCACCGAACCTGAATGGGCGGCCGGATGTTCACGATCCGTGGAGATTCCGTTCAGGGTGGCCGTGCTGGAATTCACTCAAGAACGTTGCGGATCGTCCGCAAGGAGCCGGTTATGAAAAGTACAACTACTACTGCGTTGGTCGCTGCGGGTGCGCTGCTGGTTGGCGGTATCGCCACCGCTGCCTTCATGAAGGGCGGCAGTTCCTCGCCCGATGCGGTGACCGCTGCTCAGACCCGGCCCACTCTGGACACCACGCCACTGGCCGACGATGGCGCGCGCACCGATCAGCTGGCCATTGAAGACAAGGCGGGCAAGCTCGAGTACGCCGACATCGTCAAGGTCGATCCGCTGACCAAGAAGGAAAAGGCCTACGCCACCGTGATCGGCACCGAGCCGGTGCGCGAGACCTCCAGCACGCAGACGCCGCATGAAGTCTGCCAGGACGTGGTGGTGCAGGAACGCCTGCCCGAGCGCGACGGCAACGTTGGCGGTACCGTCGCCGGTGCCGTCATCGGTGGCCTGCTGGGCAACCAGGTCGGTGGTGGCAATGGCCGCAAGGCCGCCACGGCCGCCGGTGCCGTTGCCGGCGGCATGATCGGCAACCAGGTGGACAAGCGCCATGTGGGTGGCCGCGTGGTCAACCGCACCGAGCGCCAGTGCCATACCGAAACCGCGACCTCCGAGTCGACCCGCGTGACCGGCTACAACGTGACCTACCGCAATGAAGACGGCACCACCGGCACCATGCGCATGGCCAGCAAGCCGGGCAACCGCATCCCGATGGGCACCACCAATGCGGTCACCGGTTACAACGTGACCTACCGTTACGACGGCGCCGAGAAGACCGTGAAGATGGACAACAAGCCGAGCAGCGATCGCCTGCCGGTGATCGACGGCCAGCTGGTCACCCAGACCGCTGCACTGGATGCGAACAGGCAGTAAGTTCCTGCCGCGTCAATGCACCACCAGCACGCCGGCATCTGCCGGCGTGCGGCGTTTTGGGGCGAGCCGCACGGCACGCCGATCACGGCATCTGCGATCATCCCGGCACGCATGCAACACACGAGGACGCCATGAGCATTTTCGACCTCCGGCTGGAGACCGACCGTCTGATCCTGCGCCCACCGCGCGCCGAGGATTTCGATGCCTTCCTGCGCTTCTGCTCGGACCCGGAGGTGATGCAGCACCTCGGTGGCGTGCAGGCCCCGTCGCAGGCGTGGCGCAGCTTCAGCTGCCTGGTCGGCAGCTGGCATCTGTACGGATTTTCGATGTTCTCGGTGATCGAAAAGAGCAGCGGTGAGTGGGTCGGCCGCATGGGCCCCTGGCAGCCGCTGGACTGGCCGGGCACCGAGGTCGGCTGGAGCATCCGCCGCGAGAGCTGGGGCAGGGGCTATGCGCCCGAAGCGGCCGTGGCGAGCATGGACTGGGCGTTCGACACGCTGGGCTGGGACGAGGTCATCCACACCATCGATGCCGCGAACGAAAACTCCAAGGTCGTCGCGCGCAAGCTGGGCAGTTCGCTGTTGCGGATGGGCGAGCTGCCGCCACCGCATGCCGGCAAGCCGATCGAGATCTGGGGCCAGTCGCGGCAGCAGTGGCAGCAGCGCCGCGCCGGGCAGCGCTGATGCTGCACCCGCGCTTGGCAAAGGCGATGGGGTGAGGCCAGACTCGGCATCGCGGGCGAGCCGCCCGGGGTGCATGAGCAAGCGTCCATCCGGCTATCCGCCTACGCAACACGTCCCGGAGGGTGATGCATGTTTGCCGTGGTTCCCGATCCGATTCCCGCGCGCATGAAGGGCCTCAACCGGGCCGAGATCTGCGACGCCAACTTCATGGAGTTCGTGCAGCAGTGGCGCGGCGATCCCGCCCCGACACCAGCCCCCGGCAGCCCCATCCTGCCCGGCAGCACGCTGGACGCGCAGGGCTTTGCCGACCTCTTCGAGTCGCAGCTGATCAGCCGCCACCTGGACTTGATGGCGCGCGTGCTGCGGGTGCAGAACAAGGTCTTCTACACCATCGGTTCGTCCGGGCATGAAGGCAATGCGCTGGTGGCGCGGCTGGCCCGGCATACCGATCCGGCCTTCCTGCATTACCGCTCCGGCGGCTTCATGGCCGAGCGCTTCCGCAAGCTGCCGGGCATGGATCCGGTGATGGATGCGGCGCTTTCGTTTGCGGCCAGTCGGGACGATCCTGCCAGCGGCGGACGCCACAAGGTGTGGGGCAGCAAGCCCCTGTGGGTACTGCCGCAGACCTCGACGATCGCCTCGCACCTGCCCAAGGCCCTGGGCACCGCGCTGGCCATCGAAAGCGGGCGACGCATCGGTCACACGCTGCCGATTCCCGAGGACAGCGTGGTGATCTGCTCCTTCGGCGATGCCTCGGCCAACCACGCCACCGCGCAGACCGCGTTCAACACGGCGGCGTGGGCGGCCTACCAGCGGCTGCCAGCGCCGATCCTGTTCGTCTGCGAAGACAACGGCATCGGCATTTCGGTCAAGACCCCGGACGGCTGGATCGCGCAGAGTTTCGCGCACCGCCCGGGCCTGGATTACTTCTTCGCTGATGGGCTGGATCTGGTCGAGGGGCATGCGCAGGTGGAGCGCGCGCTGGCCCATTGCCGGCAGACCCGCCGCCCGACCTTCCTGCACCTGCGCACCACGCGTTTGATGGGCCATGCGGGCACCGATTTCGAGATCGAATGGCGGCCGTTGCCGGAGCTGTGCGCCGCCGAAGCCAGCGATCCACTGCTGCGCTCGGCGGCGATCGCGATGCAGTCCGGGTGGATGACCACCGCGCAGGTGCTCGATCTGTACGAGCGCGTGCGCGCGCGCTGTTTCGCGGCGGCCGCCGAGGCGGACCGACGCCCGAAGCTGACCGCTCTCGCCGAGGTCATCGCCCCACTGGCGCCGTACTCGCCGGCGGCGGTGCATGCCGAAGCCACGCGCGTGGCCGCCGATGACGCGCGTGCTGCCGCATTTGGGGGTGCGTCGCAGTTGCCGGAAACACAGCCGCCGCGCCATCTGGCGATCCAGATCAACCAGGCCCTGCACGATCTGATGGCCAAGTACCCGGCCACGCTGCTGTTTGGCGAGGACGTCGCGCAGAAAGGTGGGGTGTACACGGTCAGCAAGGGGCTGCTCAAGGCATTTGGCCCACGCCGCGTGTTCAACACCCTGCTGGACGAAACCATGATCCTGGGCATGGCGCAGGGCCTGGCCAACCTGGGCATGCTGCCGATCCCGGAGATCCAGTACCTGGCCTACCTGCACAACGCGGCCGACCAGCTGCGTGGCGAGGCGTGCTCGCTGCAGTTCTTCTCCAACGATCAGTACCGCAACCCGATGCTGGTGCGCATTGCCGGGCTGGGCTACCAGAAGGGCTTCGGCGGGCATTTCCACAACGACAACTCGATCGCTGCGCTGCGCGACATCCCCGGCCTGGTGGTCGGCTGTCCCTCGCGCGGCGACGACGCGGCGATGATGCTGCGCACCTTGGCGGCGCTGGCGACCGTCGATGGCCGCGTCGCCGTGTTCCTGGAGCCGATCGCGCTGTACATGACCAAGGACCTGCACGCGCCGGGCGATGGCCAATGGCTGTTCCCGTATCCGGCCGCCGACCAGGCACTGGTGCTCGGCGAGGCCCGGGTCTACGCGCCGGAGGCCAGTGACCTGGTCATCTTCACCTACGGCAATGGCGTGCCGATGAGCCTGCGGGCGGCACGGGCGATCGAGCAGCAGCTGGGCTGGCAGGTGCGGGTCGTCGATCTGCGCTGGCTGGTGCCGCTCAATGCCGGTTTCATCGCTGGCCAGGCTGCCGATGCCCAGCGCGTGCTGGTGGTCGATGAGGGGCGGCACAGCGCCGGGGTGGGCGAGGGCGTGATCACCGCGCTGGTCGAGGCCGGGCTGGGGCACCTGCCGATCCGGCGGGTGTGCGGGGCCGACACCTACACGCCGCTGGCGGGGGCAGCATTGTGCGTGCTTCCAAGCGACAATGCGGTATTGAACGCCGCCCTCGCGCTGGCGCAGGACCATTGATACATGTGTGGATTGGCAGGCATGTTGCTGCCCGCTCCGGCAAGGGAGCAGGCAGCACTGGAAGAACAGGCGCGGCGCATGGGCGACGCATTGGTGCACCGCGGCCCGGATGACAGCGGGGTGTGGGCCGATGCCTCGGCCGGCATCGCGCTGGCGCACCGCCGGCTGAGCATCCTGGACCTGTCGCCGCTGGGCCATCAGCCGATGACCTCGGCCGATGGCCGCTACGTGCTGGCCTACAACGGCGAGGTCTACAACTTCGCCGAGCTGCGCGCCGAGCTCGACGCACTGGGGCATGGTTTCCGCGGCCATTCGGATACCGAAGTGCTGCTCGCGGCGATCACCGAATGGGGCTTGGACGAGACCCTGCAGCGCAGCAACGGCATGTTCGCCATCGCTTTGTGGGACCGCGCCGAGCACTGCCTGTGGCTGGCCCGCGACCGGGTCGGCAAGAAACCGCTGTACTACGGCTGGGCCGGTGAAACGCTGGTGTTCGGCTCCGAGCTCAAGGCCCTGTGGCAGCACCCGGCCTTCGACAACGAGGTCGACCGCGATGCGCTGACCCTGCTGCTGCGGCTGGATTACATTCCCGCGCCGCACTGCATCCACGAACGCTGTTTCAAGCTGATGCCCGGCCGCGTGCTGCGGCTGGACGCCGAGGCGGTAGCCGCCGGTGCTGCCGCGCATCGCCCGGACCAGTTGCAGCAGCCGTTCTGGAACGCGCGCGAGCGCATGCAGCAGGCCCTGGCCGCGCCGTTCACCGGCAATGAGGCCGAGGCCGAAGAACGTCTGGATGCCGTGCTGCGCGACGCGGTCGCGCTGCGCATGGTGGCCGATGTGCCGGTCGGCGTCTTCCTCTCCGGCGGCACCGATTCCTCGGTGGTGGCCGCCTTGATGCAGGCACAGTCGAGCCAGCCGGTGCACAGTTTCAGCATCGGCTTCACCGGCTCGGATCATGACGAGGCGCCGCTGGCCAAGTCGCTGGCCCAGCACCTGGGCTGCGATCACACCGAGCTGTATGTCAGCGGTGCCGACGCGCTCGCGGTGGTGCCCAGCCTGCCGGCAATGTTCGATGAACCCTTCGCCGATGCCTCGCAGGTGCCCACGGCGCTGGTTGCCAAGCTGGCGCGGCAGGGCGTGACCGTGGCGCTGTCCGGCGACGGTGGCGATGAACTGTTCTTCGGCTACACCCGTTACCAGCGGGCGATGCGCAACTGGCGCCTGCTGGGCAAGGTGCCGGCGCCGCTGCGGCGCTGGATGGCCAGCCATGCGCATACGCAGGGCGAGGCCTCGCGCACGGGCGGGCTGGCCGCGCTGCTGGCCGAGTCCGGCGCGCGCGGCATCGGCGATGTCTACCGCAACCGCATTTCGCGCTGGCGCGATCCGGTGGCCGCCGTTCGCGGTGCACAGGCGGCCGGCAGTTTCTACGACCTGGCCGATCCGCTGCACGGCGCCGGCTCACCGGCGGACGCGATGATGCTGGCCGATTTCAGTACCTATCTGCCCGATGATCTGCTGTGCAAAGTGGACCGCACCAGCATGGCGGTCAGCCTGGAGGCGCGTGCCCCGCTGCTGGACTGGCGGGTGGCCGAGTTCGCCTGGTCGCTGCCGATGGCGATGAAACAGCGCGATGGCGTCAGCAAGTACCTGCTCAAGCGCGTGCTGGGCCGCTATGTACCGCAGGATATGGTGCACCGCCCCAAACGCGGCTTCGGTGCCCCGGTCAGCGCGTGGCTCAAGGGCGACCTGCGTGGCTGGGCCGATGAACTGCTGGATCCGGCGCGGCTGGCCGAGGAGGGGGTGTTCAACGTCGAGGCGGTGGCGCCGCTGTGGCAGCAGTTCAAGCAGGGCGAGCGCAAATGGCACACGCATCTGTGGAACGTGCTGATGTTCCAGGCCTGGCAGGCGCATTGGCGCAAGGCACGCGCCGACGTGACGCGCGCATAGCGCGACGCGTGCGAGTACATCTGGACGGAAGGCAGCCACCCATGGGTGGCTGACGTCGCCTTCACCGTTGCCGAAGGTGGGCCCGCCTAGGCTGGGCCTTTCCCCCAACGGAGCGAACGTGATGGCCGAATACAAGATCGCCGTACTGGTCGGCAGCCTGCGCAAGGGCTCGCACAACCAGGCGTTGGCTCACGCGCTGGAGAAACTGGCTGCCGGCAAGGCGGTGTTCTCCTACGTGGAGATCGGTGACCTGCCGTTGTACAACCAGGATTTCGACAAGGACTACCCCAGCCAGGGCCTTCGCTTGAAGCAGCAGATCCGGGATGCCGATGCGGTGCTGTTCGTCACCCCCGAATACAACCGCTCGGTCCCGGGTGTGCTCAAGAACGCCATCGACCTGGGCTCGCGCCCGTATGGCGACAGCGCTTTTGCCGGCAAGCCGGCGGCAGTGATCGGCGCCTCGATCGGGGTGATCGGCACGGCGCTGGCCCAACAGCACCTGCGCAACATCCTGGCCTACCTGGACATGCCGGTGCTGGGCCAGCCCGAGGCCTTCCTGCACTTCAAGGAAGGGCTGATCGACGCCCACGGCACGATCAGCAACGAGGGCACCAAGGACTTCCTGCAGGGCTTCGTGGACACATTCATCGCCTGGGTCGGCACCCACGGCGGCACGCACTGATCCACCGCGAGCGGGTCAGGCTTCTGCGATAATGGCGGGGACGGGCGCCGCAAGGGCGTCCGTCGCACGCGATGCGACGGCCCCGGCCAATCGTACCGGCAGGCGCCGGTATCCCCAGCTCATCCACTGTTTATCCACAGGTTTGTGCATGGCTGCGGGGCGCCCCGCGTGCCTACCATGTCCTACGCCTCACACTGCAGGAAGTACGCCCCCCATGTCCGCCCGTTCTGGCTTCCGTTCCGACCGCAAAGACCGCGGTGACCGCTTTGATCGCGATGAAATGCGCATCGACGCCCTGCGCGTGCCGCCGCATTCGATCGAGGCCGAACAGGCGGTGCTGGGCGGGCTGATGCTGGCCCCGGAGAGCTATGACCGGGTCAACGACCAGCTGACCGAAACCGACTTCTACCGCCGCGATCACCAGATGATCTACCGCGCGATCCGCGAGCTGTCCGAACGCGACCGCCCGTTCGATGCGGTGACGCTGGGCGAGTGGTTCGAATCGCAGGGCAAGATGGAGTTGGTCGGCGATGGCGCGTACCTGATCGAGCTGGCGAGCACCACGCCGTCAGCCGCCAACATCAGCGCCTACGCGGAAATCGTGCGTGACAAAGCGGTGCTGCGCCAGCTGATCCAGGTCGGCACGGACATCGTCAACGACGGCTTCCAGCCCGAAGGCCGCGAGAGCAGCGAACTGCTCTCGGCAGCGGAAAAATCCGTGTTCGCGATCGCCGAGCAGGGCGCGCGCGGGCGCACTGATTTCGTGGCGATGCCGGGCGCGCTGAAAGACGCCTTCGAAGAGCTGCGCAACCGCTTCGAGAACGGCGGCAACATCACCGGTCTGCCGACCGGCTATACCGATTTCGATGCGATGACCGCCGGCCTGCAGCCGACCGATCTGATCATCCTGGCCGCGCGACCGGCCATGGGCAAGACCACGCTGGCGCTGAACATCGCCGAGTACGCCGCGATCAAGTCCAAGAAGGGCGTGGCGGTGTTCTCGATGGAAATGTCGGCCTCGCAGCTGGCAATGCGTCTGATTTCCTCCAACGGCCGCATCAACGCCCAGCGCCTGCGTACCGGTCAGCTGGAAGATGAGGATTGGAGCCGGGTCACCGGTGCGATCCGGATGCTGAAGGAAACCAAGATCTTCATCGACGATACGCCGGGCGTGTCGCCGGAAATCCTGCGTTCCAAGTGCCGCCGCCTCAAGCGCGAGCACGACCTGGGCCTGATCGTGATCGACTACCTGCAGCTGATGAGCGTGCCGGGCAACAGCGAAAACCGCGCGACCGAAATCTCGGAGATCTCGCGGTCGTTGAAGGGCCTGGCCAAGGAACTCAACGTGCCGGTCATCGCGCTCTCCCAGCTCAACCGCTCGCTGGAAACGCGTACCGACAAGCGCCCGGTGATGGCCGATCTTCGTGAATCCGGCGCTATCGAGCAGGATGCGGACATGATCGTGTTCATCTACCGCGACGACTACTACAACAAGGAAACCTCGCCGGACAAGGGCCTGGCCGAGATCATCATCGGCAAGCACCGAGGCGGCCCGACCGGCTCGTGCAAGCTCAAGTTCTTCGGCGAATACACCCGGTTCGACAACCTGTCGCACGATTCGGTGGGTTCGTTCGAGTAACGCCAAAGGCGTTACGGTAGCCGGCTCCTATGGAACTGTCATCGTGCAGAGCCGGCCGGTGGCCGGCTCTGCCGTTTCATCGGCGTAAGCCGGGTTTCGTCGCAAACTCGTTGCAGTGCGCCCGGGCAGGGCGCGATGGTGGTCTCCGGGCGGCAGGGTGCCGCCAACGGAGACGTGCGATGAAGACCCTGTTCGCCTTGGGCGTGTGGTGCCTGCTGTTCGTGCTGTGCTGGCCGCTGGCGGTTCTGGCCCTGGTGGCGTGGCCGTTCGTGTGGCTGTTGAGCCTGCCGTTCCGCCTGGTGGGCATCACCTTCTCGGCACTGTTCGCGTTCCTGGGCGCGCTGCTCATGCTGCCGGCGCGGGTCCTGGGGGGCGGGCGTACGGCGACGGCCTGAACAACACCGCGATCGGGTAGTGCCGGCCGCTGGCCGGCTGCTCTTCTGTCGGGATGGCGTGGAGCCGGCCAGCGG
>NZ_JASCOO010000066.1:0-23164 GCF_029959485.1 Stenotrophomonas sp. PS02301 | reverse complement strand
GCCGCTGGCCGGCTCATCGCACGACCCAAACGGTATCGGGAGCCGGCCAGCGGCCGGCACTACCAGCGCACGGCCGGCACCCGACGGTCGTTCTTTGATCCGGTAGGTACCGACCGTTGGTCGGTACGCCGTTCCGGCCGGCGCCTTGACTCGCCCGTCAGATCAGCGCGATTTTCGCCTTGGCCAACGCCTCGCGCACCATCCCATCATTGGCCTCGGTCACCGGTCGGGTCAGGTCCCAATGGAACTTCACCCGGAACCCGGACTTCACCGCATCCTGCGCGCTCCACAACACGCAGTAATCGCGCGCCAGACCGCACACGTGCACCTCGCGGATGCCGCGTTCGTGCAGCCACCCGGCCAGGCCGGTCGCCGGGCGGGTGCCGTCAGGACCATGGTTCTCGCGGAACGCGCTGTACGAGTCCACCTCACGCCGGGTGCCCTTGCGCAGGATCAGGTCGGCCACGGTCCAGTCCACGCCCGGATGCAGCACGGCGCCGTCGCTGCCTTGTACGCAGTGGTCCGGCCACAGCGTCTGCGGCTGCGCGTGCAGCAGGATCGCCTCGAACGGGAGATGCCCCGGGTGCTGGCTGGCAAAGGAGGCGTGGTCGGCCGGGTGCCAGTCCTGGGTCGCCACCACGGTGCGGTAATGGCGCTCGGCGAGCACCGCGGCGATGCCCGGCACGATCGCATCGCCGTCCACGCAGGCCAGTGCGCCACCAGGCATGAAGTCCGGCTGCAGGTCGATCACGACCAACGCGACATCGGCGGGGTAACGTCTCATGGCGGCTTCACGGCTGTGGGGGCGTCCAGTCTAGCCGACGCCCCCGCAACGGTCAGTCGGCGTCGCCCTGCTTCGAGGTCCCGTCGCCGTAGTACAGCACGCCCAGCTTGATCCGCTCGCGGCCGGTCTCGCGACGGTGGCGGTTGGCGTCGCGCAGTGAGTACACGCAGCCGCAGTATTCCTGTTGGTAGAACTGCTCGCGCTTGCTGATCTCCACCATCCGCGCGGCACCGCCGCCCTTGCGCCAGTTGTAATCCCAGTACTGGATGCCCGGGTAGTGTGCGGCGGCGCGGTGCCCACAATCGTTGATCTGGTTCATGTCCTTCCAGCGTGAGATGCCCAGCGAGCTGCTGATCACCGCAAAGCCGTTCTCGTGCGCGTACAGCGCGGTGCGCACGAAGCGCATGTCGAAGCACATCGTGCAGCGGATGCCGCGCTCGGGTTCGTTCTCCATGCCGCGGGCGCGGGCGAACCAGTTGTCGGTGTCGTAGTCGGCGTCGACGAACGGCACGTCATGTTTCTCGGCGAAGCGGATGTTCTCCTGCTTGCGCAGTTCGTATTCCTTCACCGGGTGGATGTTGGGGTTGTAGAAGAAGATCGTGTAGTCGATGCCGGAGGCGGTGATCGCCTCCATGACTTCGCCCGAGCACGGCGCGCAGCAGGAATGCAGCAGTAGCCTGGTGTGGCCGTCGGGGAGGGACAGGGTCGGGCGGTCGATCGGTGTCAGGTCATGCGGGTTCATGCGTTTCTCGTCGACCCCACCGCCGGCAACGGCGGCGATGGGGTCCTTGGGGCGGTCTACAAGGGTCGGATCAGGCGGCGTTGGCGTCCGCGGTTTCCTCGCGCAGTTCGCGCGCGGCGGCCACCAGCGCTTCCAGCGCGGCACGGGTTTCCGGCCAGCCACGGGTCTTCAGGCCGCAATCCGGGTTGACCCAGATCTGCTCGGGACGCAGCACCTCGGCGGCCTTGCGCAGCAGTGCCAGCATCTCGGCCTTGTCGGGTACGCGGGGGGAGTGGATGTCGTACACGCCCGGGCCGATCTCGTTGGGATACTGGAAGCGCACGAAGGCATCCAGCAGCTCCATGCGCGAGCGCGAGGTTTCGATCGAGATCACGTCCGCGTCCATCGCAGCCACCGAGTGGATGATGTCGTTGAACTCGGAATAGCACATGTGCGTGTGGATCTGGGTCGCATCGCGCACGCCGCTGGCACTGATCCGGAAGGCTTCGACTGCCCAGTCCAGGTACTCGCGCCACTGCGCGCGGCGCAGCGGCAGTCCTTCGCGGATCGCCGGCTCGTCGATCTGGATCACGCCGATCCCGGCCGCTTCCAGGTCGGTCACTTCATCGCGCAGGGCCAGTGCGATCTGGCGACAGGTGTCCGCGCGGGACTGGTCGTCGCGTACGAATGACCACTGCAGCACCGTCACCGGGCCGGTCAGCATGCCCTTCATCGGCCGCTGGGTGAGCGACTGCGCGTACTGCGACCAGCGCACCGTCATCGGCTGAGGGCGGGTCACATCGCCGAAGATCACCGGCGGCTTCACGCAGCGCGAGCCGTAGCTCTGCACCCAGCCATTCTTGGTGAAGGCAAAGCCATCGAGCTGCTCGCCGAAGTACTCGACCATGTCGTTGCGCTCGAACTCGCCGTGCACCAGCACGTCCAGCCCGATCTGCTCCTGCACGCGCACGCAGTGCTCGGTCTGGGTGGCCAGGAACGCATCGTAGTCCGCATCGGAGAGCTTGCCGGCCTTGTTGCGGGCACGCGCCTCACGCACCTCCAGCGTCTGCGGGAACGAACCGATCGTGGTGGTCGGGAAGCGCGGCAGCTTCAGCGCGGCGGCCTGGGCCAGGTGGCGTTGCGGGTAGCGGCTGTGGCGCTGTGCATCGGCCGGGGTCAGCGAGGAAAGGCGCGCGGCGACGGCCGTGTTGTGCACGCGCGGCGAACGACGGCGCGATTCGATGCACGCACGCGAATGAGCCAGCGGTGCTTCGGCACGCGCCGGTGCATCGATCGCGTCGGCCAGTACGCGCAGCTCGCCGAGCTTCTGCCGGGAGAACGCCAGCCAGCTGCGCAGTTCGTCATCGAGCTTCTTTTCGTGGTCCAGATCGACCGGGGTATGCAGCAGCGAACACGACGGCGCCAGCCACAGCGCATCGCTGCCGACATGGCCGTGCGCGTAGCGCGCCAGCACCAGCGCGTTGTCCAGGTGGGTGCGCCAGATGTTGCGGCCGTTGACCAGCCCGGCCGACAGCACGCGACCGGCCGGCAGCGCCTTGATCACCGCATCGAGCTGTTCCGGCGCACGGACCAGATCCACATGCAGGCCATCGATCGGCAGCGAGGCGGCCAGCGCGAGGTTGTCCTCCAGCGCACCAAAGTACGTCGCCACCAGCACCTTGGGGCGGGCAGCCTGGGCCAGTACCGCGTAGGCATGCTCGTAGGCAGCACGTGTGGCCTCGTCCAGGTCCTGCACCAGCAGCGGCTCATCCAGCTGCACCCACGCCGCGCCGGCCGCCTTGAGCTCGCCCAGCAGCTGCACATACACCGGCAGCAGTGCATCCAGCAGGTCCAGTGCGTTGCTGCCGTCGGTGGTCTTGGACAAACGCAGGAAGGTCACCGGGCCGATCAGCACCGGACGGGTCTCGATCCCCAGCGCCTTGGCCTGGCGGTATTCGGCCAGCGGCTTGTCGCCGCGCACCGTGAAGGTCTGGCCGGCGTGCAGTTCGGGCACCAGGTAGTGGTAGTTGGTATCGAACCACTTGGTCATTTCCAGCGCATGCAGGTCGATGCCATCGCGCTGCAGGCCACGCGCCATCGCGAAATAGCCGCTCAGCGGCTCGGCATCGGCGAGCGCGCGGTAGCGGGTCGGGATCGCATCGAACAGGAAGGCCGCATCCAGCACCTGGTCATACAGGCTGAAATCGTTGCTCGGCGGCACATCCACGCCGGCCTCGCGCTGCAGCTGCCAGTGGCGTTCACGCAGCTCGGCCGCGGTGTCCTGCAGCGACGCGGCGCTGCTCTCGCCGGACCAGAAGGCTTCGAGCGCGCGCTTGAGTTCGCGCTTGGCGCCGATGCGCGGAAAACCCAAATTGGTAACAGTGGTCATTGGAACGTGTCCTCATTGCGTAGGGGCATTGAGGAACGAAGGAACCGCGCGCCGTCCGGGGCCTTGCAGCCCGTTCCGCCCCGCCAGCGACCTTCGCCCCCGCGGGCGAACCGGATGCCGTGAAGCGGACGCACGGGGGCAGCGCCATGCAGGCGGCATGGCGGCAGACCCCGGCAACCTCCCCGCGGACGTTCCAGGTCGAATCGGAGGACGGTCATGTCCTCCGGCCGGGGCCGGTATTCGGGCTGATGGACACGGGCGCGGGCGCCCACCTAGTACCTGCCGCTTCCCAGGCGCGAAGGCCCAGTGCTGTTGGCAGGAGTCGTTTCCATTCACCGCTGCGGGGCAGCTCCGGAATGGGCGCGCGAGGCGCCTTCACCGGATTCCCGTTTAAATCCATCCCTTCATCTGCATGAAGCGATGGATACCTTCGGCGAGCACAAGGTAGGCCGAAGGCGAGCGATGGTCAAGTCGTCTGCCCGATTCACCCCACTGCATCCAAACCACCGTCAACTGCGTATCTCCCTGCAAGCCCGCCCGTTTGGACCCCCATGCGCCAGCCCTTGCCCTGCCTGATCCTGCTGCTGTCGGTGATCGCCGCCCCCGTGAGTGCCGCCGCGCAGACCGTGCAGCGCCAGGAAGGCCGCGCGTACGCCACCGCCGATGGGCGCCTGCTCTACCGCGAGACCCATTGGCTGCAGGGGCCGGCAAGCGCACAGTCGCGGCTGGTGCTGTACCGCTGCAGCGATGGGCGCCCGTTTGCGCGCAAGTGGATGACCCCGCAGGGCAGCCCGCAGACGCCTGATTTCACCTTGGACGATGGCCGCGATGGGTATCAGGAAGGCGTGCGCGGCGGTGCCGCTACCCGCCAGGTATCGGTCCGTGCCAGCGCGCAGGCACCGACATTCAGCCGCGCCATCGCGGTTCCGCCGGGCGCGGTGGTGGATGCCGGTTTCGACGCGGCGGTGCGCAGCCATTGGGCGGCGTTGCAGGCGGGGCAGAGCGTGGCGTTCCAGTTCCTGCTGCCCAGCCGTCAGCGCCTGGTGCCGCTGAAAGTGCAACGCACGGGTGCGGTGACCTGGCAGGGTCAACCGGCCGAGCAGCTGCAGATGAAGCTCGATGCGTGGTTCGGTTTCGCGGTGCCCCCGGTCACCCTGGTCTATGCCACCGCGGACCAGCGGCTGCTGCAGTTCACCGGCACCGGCAACGTCCGCGATGAGAAGGGCAAGTACCCGCAGGTGCGGGTCGAGTTTCCGGCGGCTCCCGTTGCCACGCCTGCGGCCGAGTTGTCCGCCGCGCGTACGCAGCCGCTGGTGAAGACATGCGGTGCCTGAGCGCCCCCTTGCAGCCAGCCTCGCAAGCAAGGACGATGCCGATACGCCCGTTATCGACATTGAGCCTGCGATGCCCGAGCTGGACGCTGCCGCCACCGCCGCATCCCACCGTCTGGACGAGTTGCTCGCCCGGGTCGCCGGCGGCGATCGCCAGGCCTTCGAATCGGTCTATCAGCTGGCCTCTGGCCGCCTGTTCGCGATCTGCCTGCACGTGCTGCGCGACCGCGGCGATGCCGAAGAGGTACTGCAGGACGTCTTCACCACGGTCTGGAACAAGGCGGCGCAGTTCGACCGCGCCAAGGCGGCGGCCATGACCTGGCTGTCGATGCTGGCGCGCAACCGCTCGATCGACCGCCTGCGCGCCGCGCCGCCGCGCGTGCTGGATGATCTGTCGGTGGCGGAGGAGATTCCCGATCTCGCGCCACAGCCTGCCTTTGCCGCCGAGCAGGCCTCCGACCACGAGCGCCTGCAGGCGTGCCTGGAAACCTTGGAACCGCGCCGGCGATCCTTGATCCGGCTGGCCTTCCTCGATGGCGCGAGCTATGAAGAATTGGCGCGCCGCATCGGTTCGCCGCTGGGCTCGGTGAAGAGCTGGATCCGCCGCGGGCTGGGTCAACTGCGGGTGTGCCTGGAACGATGAACGTTCGCGACCTCCACGATCTGCACGACGACGGCGAGCCGCCGAGCGCCGACATCCTGGCCGGCGAATACGTGCTGGGGGTACTCGATGCCGCCCAGCGTGCCGAGGTTGACCGCCGCATCGCCAGCGATCCCGGCTTCGCCCGATTGGTGGCCCAGTGGGAGAACCGCCTTGCGCCCCTGCTCGAGTCGCTCGGTACCGAAGCGGTGCCCGCGCATCTGTGGCCGCGCATCCGCACCTCGCTCGGCTGGCCAGCCGCAACGGCCGCCTCGCCTCGGGTGTGGCAGCGCACCGGTTTCTGGCAGGGCATGACCGCGCTGGCTGCTGCGCTGGCACTGGTGGCGGTGTTCAGCCGCCGCGATCTGGAGCCGACCGCGCCTTCGCCTACGCCCGTGGCGGTCACGCCGACGACGCCGACCACGCCAACGACACCGGCCGAGCCAGAGCAGGCCACCAAGCCGGTCACGCCGCTGTTGCACGACGATGGCACGCCGGGCTGGCTGGCCTCGGTCGACAAGGCCCAGGGCAAGGTGCTGATGGTGCCGGTCCCGGCCGCGGCCGATGCGGCCGGCCGTGCCCCCGAGCTGTGGTTGATTCCGGCCGGCGGCGCACCGCGTTCGCTGGGCCTGGTCTCCATCGACCGCGCGCATACCGTGGCCGTACCCGACACGCTGCGTGATGCGCTTGTGAACGGCTCGGTGCTGGCGATCACGCTGGAACCGTCGACCGGTGCGCCGCAAGGCATTCCGACCGGCCCGATCATCGCCAAGGGCGACATCGCCAACCTGTAATCGCACGGAGTCGCGGTTTTTTTCCGGATCCGTGCATCCAAACGCCGTGCCCTGTCGTATCTCCTGTTAACGCCTCAGGAGAAGCGAGTCATGTCGGTCAGCCCCACCCCCGACGCAGGACGCACCGCACAGCGACGCCGCTGGGCCACGCTGTGGCGTTGGTTTGATACCAGCACGGATGCGGCTGCCGCAACCGGCCAGCCACAGCGCGTGGACTGGGTGCGGGCCATTCCGTTCGCGGCGATGCACTTGGCCTGCCTGGCGGTGATCTGGGTGGGCGTGTCGTGGGTCGCGGTCGGCGTGGCGGTCGCGCTGTACGCGGTGCGCATGTTTGCGATCACGGCCTTCTACCACCGCTACTTCTCCCATCGCACCTTCCAGACGTCGCGGGTCGTGCAGTTCATCTTCGCGCTGATCGGCGCTTCCAGCGTGCAGCGCGGCCCGTTGTGGTGGGCGGCGCATCATCGCAATCACCATCGTCATACCGATACTGCCGCCGATCCACATTCGCCCTCGGTGCATGGCTTCTGGTGGAGCCACATGGGTTGGTTCCTGACGGTCGAAGGCTTCCGCACCGACTGGTCGCGCATCCCAGATCTGGCCAAGTACCCGGAGCTGCGCTGGCTGGACCGCTTCGACACGCTGGTGCCGATCGCGCTGGCCGCGGCACTGTTTGGCCTGGGTGCGCTGCTGGAGCGTATCGCGCCGTCGTGGGGCACCAGCGGTGGGCAGATGCTGGTGTGGGGCTTCTTCATTTCCACCGTGGTGCTGTTCCACGCCACGGTGACGATCAACTCGCTGGCGCACCGCTTCGGCCGCCAGCGTTTCAACACCGGTGACGACAGCCGCAACAACCTGTGGCTCGCGCTGCTGACCTTCGGCGAAGGGTGGCACAACAATCACCACTTCTTCCCGGGCACCGCGCGTCAGGGCTTCTACTGGTGGGAAGTGGATGTCACCTGGTATGGCCTGCGTGCGATGGCCGCGCTCGGGCTGGTGCGTGATCTCAAACCCGTGCCGGCCTGGGTGCTGGCCAAGGCGGAGCACTGACATGCGTATCGCCGTGATCGGATCGGGTATCGCCGGCCTCTCCAGTGCGTGGTGGCTGAGCCAGCAGCATGAAGTGACGCTGTTCGAAGCCAATGACTACCTCGGGGGTCACACGCATACGCATGAGGTGGAGGTCGATGGGCGCACGCAGGCGGTGGACACCGGCTTCATCGTGTTCAACTCTGCCCACTACCCGCTGCTGACCGGCCTGTTCGACGAGCTGGGGGTGGCTTCGCAGCCGACCACGATGAGCTTTTCGGTGCACAGCGAGCGCAGCGGGCTGGAGTACAACGCGACCTCGCTGGACACCCTGTTCTGCCAGCGCCGAAATCTGGTGTCGCCGCGCTTCTGGGGCATGCTGCGGGATCTGCGCCGGTTCTACCGCGAGGCGCCTGCGCTGCTGGAGCGCGATGATGAAGGCCCGTCGCTGGGCGAGTTCCTGGCACAGGGCCGTTACGGCCGCACCTTCATCGACGAGCACCTGCTGCCGATGGCCTCGGCGCTGTGGTCGTCGCCGACGGCCAGCCTGGCCGCCTTCCCGGCGCGCTACCTCGTGCAGTTCATGGCCAATCACCAGATGCTGCAGATAACCGGGCGCGCTCCGTGGCGGGTGGTGCAGGGCGGCTCGGCCAGGTACGTCGATGCACTGCGCACCCGCTGGCAGGTGCGTGAGCGCCTGGAGTGCCCGGTGTTCGGCGTGGAGCGGCATGAGCATGGCGTGCGCGTACACAGCGCTGCCGGCCTGGAAGGCTTCGACCAACTGGTGCTGGCCTGTCACAGCGACCAGGCGCTGGCCTTGCTGTCCGATGCCGACCTCACCGAGCGCGCGGTGCTGGGCGCGATCCGCTACCAGCCCAACGAGGTGGTGCTGCATACCGATGCCAGCCTGCTGCCGCGTGACCGCAAGGCCTGGGCCGCCTGGAATGCGCATGTGCCGCGCGACCCGCTCGCACCGTGCACGGTCAGCTACTGCATGAACCTGCTGCAGGGCATCGACACGCCGACGCCGTTGGTGGTTACGCTCAACCGCAGCGAGGCGGTCGATCCGGCCACCGTGCTGCGCCGCCTGCAGTACGCCCACCCCGTGCATGACCACGCGATGGTGCGGGCCCAGCAGCGTTGGGCCGAGATCCAGGGCCACCGCCGCACCTGGTTCGCCGGTGCGTACTGGGGCTGGGGCTTCCACGAAGATGGCATCCGCAGCGCCCGCCGCGTGGTCGATGCGCTGCAGGCGCTGGATGCCGAGTCCTACTGGCCGCTGGCCGAGGCCCTGCCGGCATGACCGCCAGTGCGATCTACCGTGGCTGGATGCGCCATCGGCGGCACGCGCCGCATGCGCACGCGTTCGGCTATCCGATCGCGCAGCTGTTGCTGGACCTGGATGAACTTCCGCGCCTGTTCGAGCGGCGCTGGCTGTGGTCGGTGGGCCGTCGCAACGTGGTCGAGTTCCGCCGCAGCGACTATCTCGGCGCGCCGGATCAACCGCTGGCCGATGCCGTGCGCGCACGCATCACCGAGGCCTTGGGCCGCGCGCCCGCCGGGCCGATCCGCCTGCTGACGCATCCGCGTTATGCCGGCCATGTCTTCAACCCCGTGAGCTTCTATTACTGCTACGCCGCCGATGGCACCACGCTGGACAGCATCGTGGCGGAGATCACCAACACGCCCTGGAAGGAGCGCCACGCCTACGTGCTGCCGGTGGCCCAGGCCGATGCCCAGGGCCGCGCGCTGTGCTGGTCCTTCGACAAGCAGTTCCACGTTTCTCCCTTCATGCAGATGGACTGCGAGTACCGCTGGCGCTTCACCGCGCCGGGCGATGACCTGCACGTGCACATGCAGGTGTGGCGCGAGGGCGTGTGCCAGTTCGATGCCGACCTGGTGATGCAGCGCCATCCGCTCACCGGTCGTGGCCTGGCCGGCGTGCTGCGTTATCCGCTGATGACCCTCAAGGTCGTTGCCGCGATCCACTGGCAGGCGCTGCGCCTGTGGCTCAAGCGCAACCCCGTTCACGACCATCCTTCTCTTGCTGGAAAATCCCCATGAACGACATGACACGCGCGGTGGCCGTGCCGCAACCGTCCGCCCTTGAAGGGTTCCTGCGCGGGCGCCTGCTGGCGCAGCTGGCACCGCTGCGCGGCGGGCAGCTGCGGCTGCGCGATGCCGTGGGCGATGTGGTGATCGGCGATCCGGACGTCACGCCCCAGGTGACGGTCTGGGTGGACGATCCCGGTTTCTACCGCGCGGTGGCCGCGCAGGGCAGCGTGGGTGCAGGCGAGGCCTACATCCGCGGTGACTGGCGCTGCGATGACCTGGTCGCGCTGGTCCAGCTGCTGGTGCGCAACCGGGATCTGCTCGATGGCATGGAGGGTGGCCCGGCGCGCATCGGCGGCTGGCTGCTGAAAGGCTGGAACCGGCTGCGCCGCAACACGCGCGAAGGCAGCCGCCGCAACATCGCCGCGCACTATGACCTTGGCAATCCGTTCTTCTCGCTGTTCCTGTCGCCGGACCTGATGTATTCCTCGGCGCTGTATGCCCGCCCGGACGACACGCTGGAGGCTGCGTCCGAGCGCAAGCTGGCCCGCATCTGCGAGCAGCTGCAGCTCACTGCGGCCGATCGCGTGGTCGAGATCGGCACCGGCTGGGGCGGCTTCGCGCTGTACGCGGCCCGCCATATCGGCTGCCACGTCACCACCACCACCATCTCGGTGGAGCAGTACACGCTGGCCAAGCAGCGGGTGGAGGCGGCCGGGCTGCAGGACAAGGTCACCCTGCTGCTCAAGGATTACCGCGATCTGGACGGGCAGTACGACAAGCTCGTTTCCATCGAGATGATCGAGGCGATCGGCGCGCAGTACCTGGACACCTACTTCGCCACGCTGACCCGCCTGCTCAAGGATGATGGTCTGGCGCTGCTGCAGGCCATCACCATCGAAGACCAGCGTTACGAGCAGGCGCGGCGGAGCGTCGATTACATCAAGCGCTTCGTGTTCCCCGGCAGCTTCATCCCCTCGATCAACGCCATCGTCGCCGCCAAGACCCGCAGCAGCGATCTGCAGCTGATCGGCCAGCACGACTTCGGCCCGTCTTATGCACTGACGCTGCGCGCGTGGCGACAGCGCTTCCTGGCCCAGCTCCCGGCGGTGCGTGCACAGGGCTTCGATGCGGGCTTCATCCGCATGTGGGAGTTCTACCTGGCGTACTGCGAAGGTGGCTTCCTGGAGCGCTCCATCGGTGTCTCGCACCTGCTGATGGCGCGTCCGGGCTACCGGCCCGCATTGATTGCGGGGGAGGGCTGAGGTGCCACGTTTCTGGGCCAACGTGATCGGCAACCAGCTGGTCTGGCTGTGCGCGGTGATCGGGGCCGGCCATGGGCTGCGCTGGCCCGCGCTGTTGGCGGCGGCGGTTTACGTGGGCACTCAGTTGGTCTGGTCCGCGCAGCCGTCAGTGGAGATCAGATTGATGCTGGTGGCGATCGCCTGCGGGTTGGTCGTAGACGGGCTGGCCGGCGCCTCCGGGTGGGTGCTGTACGCAGCCGGCAATGAGCCCGCGTGGATCGCCCCGGTCTGGATCCTCGCGCTGTGGGCCGCGTTCGCGATGACGCTCACGGTGTCATTCGCGGTGCTGCAGCGGCATCTGGTTGCGGCAGCACTGGTTGGCCTGCTGCTGGCCCCGCTGGCGTATCTATCCGCCGCGCGCGGCTGGTCGTCGGTGGTGTTCGCCGCACCGCAGTGGCACGGCGTGCTGCTGCTCGGCCTGGGCTGGGCAATCGCATTGCCGGTACTTGCGGCGTGCGCCCGTCATTGGCACACCCGTGCGGTACCCCTCGCCACACTTGCTCCAGGAGACACACGATGAAGATGCTGTGGGTGGTGTGGCTGTACGCCGCCGTGATCATGACCTGGGGGTGGTGGTGGCAGCGCCGGCACCAGAACATCGGCGTGGTCGATGTGCTCTGGGCCAAGGGTGTGGGCGCGTCTGCGCTGTTGCTCGCACTGCTCGGCGATGGCGCGGCGATGCCGAGGATCGCGCTGGCGGTGCTGGGCGGGCTGTGGGGTTCACGCCTGGCGCTGCACCTGTGGCACCGCGTGCGCAGCGAGCCCGAGGATGGTCGCTACCAGCATCTACGTAAGCATTGGAACGGCCACCAGGGAAAGATCTTCGGCTTCTTCCAGTTCCAGGCACTGCTGATCGTGCTGTTCGCGTTGCCCTTCGTGGCGGTGTCGGTGAATCCGGAACCACATGGCTGGGGTTGGGTGATCGCGGCCGTGGCGATGTGGCTGCTGAGCGTGGGTGGCGAATCGCTGGCGGATCGTCAGCTGGCGCGCTTCCGCGCCGATCCGGCCAACAAGGGCAAGACCTGCCGCGATGGGTTGTGGCGCTACTCGCGGCATCCCAACTATTTCTTCGAATGGCTGCACTGGTTCACCTACGTGCTGCTGGCCGTGCAGTCGCCGTTGTGGTGGCTGGCCTGGTCCGGCCCGCTGGTGATGTACGTGTTCCTGCGCTGGGTCAGCGGCATTCCCTTCACCGAGGCGCAGGCGCTGCGCTCGCGCGGTGAGGATTACCGCGAGTACCAACGCACCACGCCGATGCTGTTTCCGTGGTTCCCCTCCCGTTCGTCGTCTGCCCGCAAGGAATCTTCCCCATGAATGTCGCCAGTGACCGTCTTCCGCTGCCGGACTACGCACCGGGCCTGACCGGCCTGGCCGAGCGCGGGCTGCTGCCCGATACGCTGTTGCGGCTGGGCATCCGCCGCCAGTGCGAGCAGCGCCTACGCGAAGAGCTTGCCGGTGGCCAGCAGGTCCAGTCGCAGCGCTTTGCCGCGCGCATCGCCGGGCTGGCCAGCAGCGCGGTCGCGCTGCATGTGGATGCGACCAATCGGCAGCATTACGAAGTGCCGGCCGAATTCTTCCATCGCTGCCTGGGCAAGCGCCTGAAGTACAGCAGCTGCTACTACGCCACCGGCACTGAAACGCTGGACGAAGCCGAAGAGGCGATGCTCGCGCTGTACGGCGAGCGCGCACAGCTGGCCGATGGGCAACACATCCTGGAGCTGGGCTGCGGCTGGGGGTCGCTGACGCTGTGGATGGCCGAGCGCTACCCGAACGCGCAGATCACCGCCGTCTCCAACTCCAACAGCCAGCGCGAGTACATCCTGGGCCAGTGCCGTGCACGTGGCCTGATCAACGTCACCGTGCTGACCCGTGACGTGAATCATCTGATGCTGGATGCGGAGACCTTCGATCGCTGCGTCTCGATCGAGATGTTCGAGCACATGCGCAACTACCCGCAGCTGCTGCAGCGCATCCACCGCTGGCTGCGGCCGGAGGGCAAGCTGTTCGTGCATATTTTCGTGCACCGCACGCTGATGTACCCGTTCGAGACCGAGGGCGAGGACAACTGGATGGGCCGCCACTTCTTCACCGGTGGCCTGATGCCCGCGGCCGATACGCTGCTGTTCTTCCAGCAGCACCTGCAGCTGCAGCAGCGCTGGCTGCTGGATGGCACCCACTACGAGCGCACCGCCAACCACTGGCTGGCCAACCAGGACCGCGAGAAAGAAGCCGTGATGGCTGTGCTGCGCCAGACCTACGGCGATGCCTCGGCTGCGTTGTGGCACCAGCGCTGGCGCATGTTCTGGATGGCCTGTGCAGAGTTGTTCGGCTACCAGCAGGGCCAGCAGTGGCAGGTCGCCCACTACCTGTTCAACCGCCCGTGATCACCCCACGTTACTGGAGGAAGCCGTCATGTCCATCCGTGCTCTCATCCCTTTGCTGGTCGTCGGCATGATGCTCGGCGGCTGCAGCGGCAACACCCGTCCGATCCCGCCCGTGGCGCATGTGGACGTGCCGCGCTTCATGGGCGACTGGTATGTGATCGCCCATATCCCCAGCCGGCCCGAACGTGAAGCGTTCGATGCGGTGGAGTCCTACGCACTGCGTCCGGACGGCCGCATCCAGACCACCTTCCGTTATCGCAAGGGCAGCTTCCAGGCACCGATCAAGACCATGCACCCGGTCGGAACGGTCAAGGAAGGCACCGGCGGCGCGATCTGGGGCATGCAGTTCATCTGGCCGATCCAGGCCGAGTACGTGATCGTGGATCTGGACCCGGACTACAAGCAGACCATCGTGGGCCGCAGCAAGCGCGACTACATGTGGCTGATGGCGCGTACCCCGACCATCTCCGATGCGGATTACCAGGCCGCGATGACCCGCATCGCCGCGCTCGGTTACGACCTCTCCCAGGTGCGGCGCGTGCCGCAGTCCGGCAACGCCAGATAAGCCGTTCCGTGCCGCGCTTCTCAGGCCCTGAGAAGCGCGCAGGCGATACTGTCGCTATCGATCTCCCCGGTGCCTGCCTCGTGGCGGGCACCGCTGCGGAGGGTGCGTGGATCGGCCACGCACGGGCGGACAGAGGACGGCAACGTGGCGGACAAGTACTGCGATCTGGTCATGAAAGGCGGCATCACCAGCGGCATCGTGTATCCCAACGCGGTGCTGTCTCTGGCCCGTGAGTACCGCTTCAAGAGCATCGGCGGCACCTCGGCCGGTGCCATTGCCGCCGCCGTGGCAGCGGCGGCCGCGCTGGGCGACCGCCGCCGCCAGGCCGGGGAGCCGGTAACGGCGGCGGTGGGTTTTCCGGGGCTGGCCGACGTGTCCGCCCAGCTGTCCCGACAGGGCTTCATCCACAGCCTGTTCCAACCGACGTATGGCGCGCGTACCGCGTATCGCCTGCTGGTGATGCTCACCGGCAAGGCCGGCCTGCTGCGCAAGATCGCCTGTCTGCTCGCGGCGGTATTCGCGATCGCGCCGCTGGAGGTGCTGGTGTCGCTGGCCGGCCTGCTGGGCATCGGTTACCTGGCCGGTGGCATTGATGGCATCTGGGCGACGTTGCTGCCCTCGCTGCTGTGCGCCTACGGGGCCGGCGTGCTGGCCTCGGCGCTGCGCGTTGCCCGCGTCGCCCGCCGCAACCTGCTGGGCCTGTGCACTGGCAGCACCCAGCCGAACGCCTCCGCGCCGGCGCTGACGGATTGGCTGCATACCCAGCTGCAGGCCTTGGCCGGCAAGCCGCATGACCAGCCATTGACCTTCGGCGATCTGCATACGGCCCCACGCTATCCCGGCGAGCCCAGCGGTGCGCACGCGATCACGCTGCAGATGATCACCACCTGCGTGTCGCACAGCGAGCCGCGCACGCTGCCGTTCAACGCGGCGCACTTCTGGTTCCTCCGCGAGGAGTTCGCGCAGCTGTTCCCGGCCAGCGTGGTCGCGTGGCTGGTTGCACGGGCCGGCGCACCAGAGCGGGTCGATGGGCGCGATTACTACCGTCTGGTCGATGGCGAGGAACTGCCAGTACTGGTCGCCACGCGCATGAGCCTGAGCTTCCCGCTGCTGATCAGTGCGGTGCCGCTGCACGAGCCGGCCCGTCGCGAACGTCGCTGCGAGCCCGTGGCCGATGCCGAGCCCCCGCGCGACAACACCAACGTGGCCGACAGCATGGAAGGGCTCACCAGTGGTGGCCAGAGCTGTGGTCCGGTGATCACCGCCTTCCGCGTGTGCTGGTTCTCCGATGGCGGGATCAGCAGCAACTTCCCGATCCATCTGTTCGACGCCGCGCTGCCGCGCTGGCCGACCTTCGGCATCAATCTGGTGTATCCGCGCCACGCCGATGCGGTCAGCGTGCTGGCCCACGGCGATGCGCATGCGCGGGCGGAGCAGGCGGTCTTCCTGCCGACCGAGAACCGCCATGGCTGGCAACGCACCTACCACTCCATCGCGCAGCCGCTGGCCGCCGCGGAGATGTCCGGCTTTCTGTTCTCGATCGTCTCGACCATGCAGAACTGGCGCGATGTGCTGCAGGCCCGCGCGCCGGGCTACCGTGACCGCATCGTGCATGTGGCGCTGGAGGGCGACGAAGGCGGCATGAACCTGGACATGCCACAGGCCGTGCTCAGCCGCATCGCCGACAAGGGCAGCATTGCCGGCGAGCGCTTCTGCGATTTCTCGTTCGCCAATCACTACTGGATCCGGTGGCGAAACCTGGCCTCGGCCTACCAGCGCTACACGCTGGATGTGGCGCGCACCGACGACCCCGCGCAGCGGGTGGCGGCATACCAAGCGGCGTATCAAAGTGTGGCCACCGGCTCGCCGGTACCGCCCTCCTACCGCCTGAGCTCGGAGGACAAACGCCGCGAATCGCAGCAGTTGTGGCGGCACATGGTCGAACAGGGCCAGATCTGGGAAGACCTCGGGCCGGACCTCACCGACGGTGCGCCACGGCCGCTGCCGCAGATGAAGGTGACGCCGATCTACTGAGGGTTTCCGCCACCGGGCCGCATCATCCCCGCCCCGGCAGCTGCGGGAACGCGCGCTGCATGCAGTCTTCGCGCGGGCATACCCGGCAGCCCGGGCCGATCGAAACCGAGTTGCCCGGGCTCTGGATATCCAGCCCGCGTGTGTAGATCAACCGCTCGGCATGTTGCAGATCGCAGCCCAGCGCCACGGCGAAGGTCTTGCGTGGCTGGCCATGCCCGATCGGGCCGCTGCTCACCTGCCGCGCCAGCCAGAAGTGGCGGCGTCCGTCAGGCATCCGCGCGGTCTGGGTCAGTACGCGCCCAGGTTGGTTGAAGGCTTCGTACACGATCCACAATGGGCATGAGCCGCCCACCTGTGAGAAGTGGAAATCGGTGGCCGAATGCCGTTTGGAGACATTGCCGGCGCGGTCCACGCGGATGAAGAAGAACGGCAGGCCGGGCGCGCTGCGTCGCGCCAGCGTGCTCAAGCGGTGGCAGACCGCCTCGAAGCCCACGCCGAAGCGATGGGCCAGGGCATCGATGTCGTACGCGCTGTGCTCGGCGGCGCGCAGGAACTGCGCATACGGCATCACCAGCGCGCCGGCGAAGTAGTTGGACATGCCGATCCGCGCCTGCGCGATCTGCTCCGCTTCGCGGAAGCCGGCGCGTGCGATCACCGCATCGATCTGCGCCGCGTAGCCGAGCAGGGCCAGCTCGGCGGCCATCTGGAACGCCTGCTGGCCCGGCTCCAGGTAATCGGGCAGCCACAAGGTGCGGCTGCCGCCATCGTAGACGCGCTTCTCGCGCCCGGCCTGCAGCGGCCCCACTTCCACCAGCACGCCGTGGCGGTCGGCCAGCAGCTGGCGCAGGCGCGGCGCCACATGCCCGGCCACCAGCCCCCATTCGCCGAACAACTGCTCGGCCAGGTCATCCAGCTCGGGGATGTGGTTGTGCATGCGGTTGAAGAAATCGCGGACCTGGTCGCCCGCGGGCAGCGCCTGCCCGGCGTGCACATCGCCCAGCTGGAACTCCAGCGCGGCGGCATGCTCGCGCAGCATCAGGTGGCGGCGGTGCAGGTCGAGCAGGGCACGGCTGATCTGCGGCAGGTTGCCCGCCATCGCGCGCAGCTCGGTGCTGCTGACATCGGCCAGGCCCAGGTCGCGCAGAGTCTCGCCCAGCGATTCCTGCAGCGCGCCGGGGTCATCGACCTCGAACAGCTCGCTGACGTCGCCCAGTACGTCGCGCAGCTTGCCCTGCACCGCCGGGGTCAGCGGCCGCTTGTTGCGCTCGATCTGGTTCAGGTAGCTGGCCGACAGCCCCAGTGCCTTGGCCAGCGCCAGCTGGCTGTAGCCGCGCTGCTCGCGCAGCTTGAGCAGGCGCAGGCCGATCTGGCGTTGGACGGGCTGGCTATTCACAAAATTCACAAAAATCGTAGTGGGCATTGGCCAGATTAAGCGCATACAGCCCGGAAATCGAGGATGGCACTGTGAATAATGCAAACAACTTTCGACCCGCCGGGATTGTCCATGACTGTTGCAGCGCCCCGTATCCGTATGTTGATCGATGGCCAGTTCATCGAATCGGCCAGCTCGCAGTGGCAGAACGTGGTCAATCCGGCCACCCAGGACGTCCTGGCGCAGGTTCCGTTTGCCACCCCCAGTGAAGTCGACGCGGCCGTCGCCTCGGCCAAGGAAGCCTTCAAGACCTGGCGCAAGACCCCGATCGGCACCCGTGCGCGCATCTTCCTGAAATACCAGCAGCTGATCCGCGAGAACATGAGCGAGCTGGCCCACATCCTCAGCGCCGAGCAGGGCAAGACCGTGCCGGATGCCGAGGGCGATGTGTTCCGTGGCCTGGAAGTGGTCGAGCACGCTGCCGCGATCGGCAACCTGCAGCTCGGCGAGCTGGCCAACAACGTGGCCAACGGCGTGGACACCTACACCCTGCTGCAGCCGCTCGGCGTCTGCGCGGGCATCACCCCGTTCAACTTCCCGGCGATGATTCCGCTGTGGATGTTCCCGATGGCCATCGCCACCGGCAATACCTTCATCCTCAAGCCGTCCGAACAGGACCCGATGGTCACCATGCGCCTGGTCGAACTGGCGCTGGAAGCCGGCATTCCCAAGGGCGTGCTGAACGTCGTGCACGGTGGCGAAGACGTGGTCAACGCGATCTGCGACCACCCGGACATCAAGGCCGTTTCGTTCGTGGGTTCCACGCGCGTCGGCACCCACGTGTACAACCGCGCCTCGCTGGCCGGCAAGCGCGTGCAGTGCATGATGGGCGCCAAGAACCACGCCGTGGTGCTGCCGGACGCCAACAAGGAACAGAGCCTCAACGCGATGGTCGGTGCCGCCTTCGGCGCGGCAGGCCAGCGCTGCATGGCCGCCTCCACCCTGGTGCTGGTGGGCGAAGCGCGCGAGTGGGTGCCGGACCTGGTGGCCAAAGCCAAGACGTTGAAGGTCAGCGGCGGCAGTGTCGCCGGTACCGATGTCGGCCCGGTGATCTCCTGCGCCGCGCGTGAGCGTGTCGAAGGCCTGATCGCCTCGGGCGTGGAGCAGGGCGCCAAGCTGGTGCTCGACGGCCGCAACCCGCAGGTCGATGGCTTCGAGAAGGGCAACTTCGTTGGCCCGACCATCTTCGCCGGCGTCAAGCCGGGCATGCGCGTGTACGACGAGGAAATCTTCGGGCCGGTGCTGGTGATCCTGGAAGCGGACACGCTCGAAGACGCCATCGCACTGATCAACGCCAACCCGAACGGCAACGGCACTGCACTGTTCACCCAGTCCGGTGCGGCCGCCCGCAAGTTCCAGGAAGACATCGACGTCGGCCAGGTCGGCATCAACGTGCCGATCCCGGTGCCGGTGCCGCTGTTCTCGTTCACCGGCTCGCGTGCCTCCAAGCTCGGCGACCTGGGCCCTTACGGCAAGCAGGTGGTGATGTTCTACACCCAGACCAAGACGATCACCTCGCGCTGGTTCGATGACGAGACGCTGGGTCATGGCGTCAACACCACCATCAGCCTGAAGTAAGCAACAGCAACAACGGAGTTCGACCATGAGCCACTCGATGACGACGGAACTCGACGAAGCGCAGCAGGCCTATAGAGAGGCAGCGCGTGACTTCGCCCAGGCAGAACTGGCGCCGCACGCCGCGCGATGGGATGCGGAGGGCATCTTTCCGCGCGAGGCGATCGCCAAGGCAGGGGAACTCGGGTTCTGTGGGTTGTACATGGACCCCGAGGTCGGTGGCAGCGGCTTGAGCCGTCTGGACGCCGCCGTCGTCATCGAGGAGCTCGCCAATGTGGATCCGTCCACGGCGGCCTATGTCAGCATCCACAACATGGCGTCGTGGATGGTGGCCAAGTGGGGCCAGCAGAGCCTGCGTGCCGCGTGGGGCGCAGACCTCTCCTCCGGCACCAGGCTGGCCTCGTACTGCCTGACCGAGCCGGGTGCCGGCTCGGACGCGGCCTCGCTGAAAACCAGCGCGGTGCGTGACGGCGACGATTACGTACTCAACGGCTCCAAGGCCTTCATCTCCGGCGCCGGTGCCACCGAACTGCTGGTGGTGATGGCGCGTACGGGTGGCCCGGGCGCGGGCGGCATCAGCGCGATCGCGCTGCCGGCCGATCTGCCGGGCATCAGCTACGGCCGCAAGGAAGAGAAGATGGGCTGGAACAGCCAGCCGACCCGTGGCATCACGTTCGAGAACGTGCGCGTGCCGGTCAGCCATCTGCTCGGCGAGGAAGGCAGCGGTTTCAAGCTGGCCATGAAGGGCCTGGACGGCGGCCGCATCAACATCGCCGCGTGCTCGCTGGGCGCGGCCCAGGGCGCTCTGGATGCCGCCCGCCGTTACATGGGCGAGCGCCGACAGTTCGGCAAGGCGTTGTCGGAGTTCCAGGCACTGCAGTTCAAGCTGGCCGACATGGCCACCCAGCTGGTCGCCGCCCGGCAGATGGTGCACACCGCCGCGCGCAAGCTCGATGCCGGTGCCAGCGATGCGAATGTGTGGTGCGCGATGGCCAAGCGCTTCGCCACCGATGCCGGTTTCAACATCTGCAACGACGCGCTGCAGATCCACGGCGGCTACGGCTATATCCGTGAATATCCGATCGAACGGCTGCTGCGCGATTCGCGCGTGCACCAGATCCTGGAGGGCACCAACGAGATCATGCGTGTGATCGTGGCCCGCCACCTGCTCAACACTGAAGAGGAACTGCGATGATGGAGTGGCGCCAGCATGATCATGTCGGCCTGAAGGTCGAGGCCGATGGCCACGTCGCGGTCATCACCCTCAACAATCCGCCGGCGCATACCTGGACCGTGCACAGCCTGTCCGCGCTGCGCGATCTGGTCGGCGCACTCAATGCAGACCGCGATATCTACGCGCTGGTGATCACCGGCGATGGCGAGAAATTCTTCTCTGCCGGTGCCGACCTGAAGCAGTTCGCCTCCGGCGACAAGGCCGCCGCACGCGAAGCTGCACGTCGCTTCGGCGAGGCGTTCGAAGCCCTGTCCGGGTTCCGTGGTGTCTCCATCGCGGCAATCAACGGCTACGCGATGGGCGGCGGCCTGGAATGCGCGCTGGCCTGCGACCTGCGCATCATCGAAGAACACGCCCAGGTGGCGCTGCCGGAGGCCACTGTCGGCCTGCTGCCGTGCGCCGGCGGCACCCAGAACCTGCCGCGTCTGGTCGGCGAAGGCTGGGCCAAGCGCATGATCCTGCTGGGCGAGCGCATCGATGCGGATACCGCACTGCGTATCGGCCTGGTCGAAGAAAAGGTCGGCAAGGGTGAAGCCAAGGCGCTGGCGCTGGCCTGGGCGCACAAGGCCGGCAAGCAGAGCCCGACCAGCATCGCCGCGTGCAAGACGCTGGTGCAGGCGACCCGCAGCGGCACCCATGCTTCGGCACTGGTCGCCGAGCGCGAGGCCTTCGTCGATCTGTTCGACAGCGCCGACCAGGCCGAGGGCGTGAACGCCTTCCTGGAGAAGCGCACTGCGCAATGGAAAAACGCATGAGCACCGCCGTCGCTCATGACGAGGCGCCGGTGCTGTTCGAAGAACGCGCCGCCGGTAATGGCACGCGCATCGGCATCGCCACGCTCAACGCCGCGCGCACCCTCAACGGGTTCTCGCTGCCGATGGCGCACCTGCTGCGTGAGCGGCTGGAGGCCTGGGCCGTTGATGACGGCATCGCGCTGGTCGTGCTGCAGGGCGCGGGCGAAAAAGCCTTCTGCGCCGGCGGCGACCTGCACAGCCTGTACCGCAGCATGGTCGACTACCGCGAGAGCGGAAAGACCGACATCCGCGACAACGCCTACGCCGCTGAATTCTTCGACGTCGAGTACCGCGTCGACTACGCGATCCACACCTATCCCAAGCCGATCCTGTGCTGGGGCCATGGCATCGTCATGGGCGGTGGCATCGGCCTGATGTCCGGCGCCAGCCACCGCGTGGTCAGCGAGCGCTCCAAGCTGGCGTTCCCGGAGATCACCGTCGGCCTGTTCCCGGACGTGGGCGGCAGCTGGCTGCTGCCGCGCGTGCCCGGCCACGGCGGCTTGTTCCTGGCCCTGACGGGGGCGCCGCTCAACGCAGGCGATGCGATCTACGCCGGCCTGGCGGATATCCACATCGCCGAGGCACAGCGCGAGACCGTGTTCAACGCGCTGGCGGGCGTGCACTGGAGCCGCGAGGCAAAGCGCAACCACGAACAGTTGACCGCACTGCTGCAGCAACACGCCAGCGATGCGGCCACCGGCCCATTGCTGCGCAATGCCGCCACCGTGGATGCGCTGTGCGCCGGTGACGACGTCGGCGCGATCGTCGAGGCGATTCTGGCGCTGGAGACGGACGAGCCCTGGCTGAGCACCGCGAAAGCCACGCTCGCCGCCGGTGCGCCCGGCTCGGCGCGGCTCGCGTTCGAGCTGCAGCGCCTGGCCGAGGGCGCCTCGTTGGCCGAGGTCTACCGCATCGAGTACATCGCAGCACTGCATGCGGCCGCCCATGGCGATTTCGCCGAAGGCATCCGCGCGCTGCTGATCGACAAGGACCGCACCCCGCAGTGGCAGCCGCGCACGCTGGCGGACGCCACGGCCGAGTGGGCCCGCACCTTCTTCGTTTCGCCGTGGTCCGATGCCGCGCATCCGCTGGCCGACCTCGGTGCCACCGTCCCTGAAAGGAGCCACGCATGAGCCGTATTGCATTCATCGGGTTGGGCAACATGGGTGGCCCGATGGCCGCCAACCTGGCCAAAGCCGGTCACGCCGTGCGCGTGTTCGATCTGGTGCCGGCTGCCGTGCAGGCCGCCGTCGATGCCGGCGCCACCGCCGCCAGCTCCGCGCTGGATACGCTGACCGACGCCGAGATCGTCATCTCGATGCTGCCCGCCAGCCGCCACGTGGAAGGCGTTTACCTCGGTGACGATGGCCTGCTGGCCGATATCCCGGGTGGCGCGCTGATCATCGATTGCAGCACCATCGCCCCGGCCACCGCCCGCAAGGTCGCCGAAGCGGCCGCGGCGCGTGGCCTGCAGATGCTGGATGCCCCGGTGTCCGGCGGTACCGCAGGTGCACAGGCCGGCACGCTGACCTTCATCGTCGGTGGCGAAGCCGAGGCACTGGAGCGGGCGCGCCCGCTGCTGCAGGCGATGGGCAAGAACATTTTCCACGTCGGTGCCAGCGGTGCCGGCCAGGTCGCCAAGCTGTGCAACAACATGGCGCTGGGCGTGATCATGGCGGTGACCGGTGAGTCCATCGCCCTGGGCGTGGCACACGGGCTGGACCCGAAGGTGCTCTCGCAGATGATGGCGGTCAGCACCGGCCGCAGCTGGGCCACCGAAGTGTGCAACCCGTGGCCCGGCGTGCTGGAAAACGCCCCGGCCTCGCGCGGCTACAGCGGCGGCTTCGGCAGCGACCTGATGCTCAAGGACATGGGCCTGGCGGTGGAAGCGGCGATGAGTGTCGGCGCCTCGATCCCGCTGGGCGAGCTGGCGCGCAACCTGTATTCGATGAATCACCAGGCCGGTCGCGGCAAGCTGGATTTCTCCAGCGTGGTGCAGCTGATCACGCACGACGAATAAAGGCCGGATCCGGTAGTGGGGGGGGGGGGGGGGGCGCGCCCGGGGCCCCCCGCGGGCCCCCCCCCGGGGGGGGGGGGGCGCG
>NZ_JASCOO010000065.1:0-23199 GCF_029959485.1 Stenotrophomonas sp. PS02301 | reverse complement strand
GGGGGGGGGGGTGTGGTGGGGGGGGGTGTGGGGGGGGGGGGCGGCCCCGGGGCGGCCACCTACCGGGCTACCCCGTGCGTCGCCCGGCCGATCACGACCGTTGGTCGTGATCCGCCGTTTACCAGTTCCCCGCCAACAACGCCTGCGCCAACACCTGCAGCTTCGGGGAAGCCTGCCGCGAGGGCGGGTATACCAGCGACAGCACCCGGCTGCGCCCCTCGAAGGGCTGCAGCACCCGCTGCAGCCGCCCGTCAGCCAGCGCATCGGCGACCGCGAAATCCATCACCTGCACGATGCCGATCCCGGCCAGCGCCCCTTCCACCAGCGGGTCGCCGCTGTCGAACACCGTCCGCGCCGGCGGGGTGAACTCGCGCAGCTGGCCCTCGGCCTCGCGGAACTGCCAATCCACCAGCCGCCCGCTGCGCAGATTGCGCACCGCCAGGCAGGCGTGATCGTGCAGCGCATCCACCGTGGCCGGTTCCCCGTGCTGCGCGATGTAAGCCGGGGAGGCGACCGTGACCCAGTTCAACGGCCGCAGGGGGCGGGCCACCATCCGCACGTCGCTGATCGGCCCGGTGCGCAGTGCGGCATCGAAGCCTTCTTCGACCAGATCCACCAGCCGGTCGTTGAGCACCAGCTCGAACTGCAGCTGCGGGTGCGCCGCCATCAACTGCCCGGCCAGCGGCACCAGCACTTTGCGCCCGAACATCGAGGGCGCCGTCAGCTTCAACACGCCTGAGGGTGTGGAGGGGCGATCACCCAGCCGGCGCTCGGCATCCTCCAGCCCACTCAGCAGCGGCGCGCAGTGCTCGACGAACTGGCGGCCATCCGGGGTCAGGCTGACGTTGCGGGTATTGCGGTGAAGCAGCCGCACACCCAGGGCACTCTCCAGCCGGCTGATCGCCCGTGACAGCCCGGATTGGCTGATCCCCAGCTGCCCGGCGGCGACGGTGAAGCTGCGCGCGTCGGCCACCTGCACCAGCATGCGCACGGCATTGAGGTCCATGGATGTCTCCGATTCATGCGGATATGCATGACAGATATCGAAGTATCCGGGTTTATTTCTGCAGCGTCATCAATGAGACTGCCCACCTTCTTACGCAGTACCGAGTCGGCATGACCTCCCCTCTGTCTCCCGCTGGCGCGCCGGCGCCCGCATTTCCTCGCCTGGCCCTGGCGTTGCTGGCCACCGCCCAGCTGATCATCGCGCTGGATTCCACGATCATCTTCGTCGCCCTGCACGAGATGGGTGCGCAGCTGCGCATCAATGCCCAGCAGCTGCAGTGGATCGTCAGCGGCTACACGGTGGCCTTCGGCGGGTGCCTGCTGCTTGGCGGCCGGGCGGCTGATCTGCTCGGTCGCCGCCGGGTCTATCGGCTGGGCATGGCGCTGTTCGCGCTGGCCTCGCTGGTCGGTGGTTTCAGCAACAGTGCGTGGCTGCTGATCGCGGCCCGCGCGGTGCAGGGCATCGGCGCGGCGTTGCTGTTCCCGGCCACGCTGGCGCTGATCAACACGATCTACGCCGAAGGCGCGCCGCGCAATCGCGCGCTGGCGATCTGGTCGATGGCCAGCGCCGGCGGCCTGGCCTTGGGCACGCTGCTCGGCGGCGTGCTGACCCAGAGCTTCGGGTGGGCCTCGGTACTGCTGGTGATCGTGCCGTTCGCCGGTGGCTGCGCGCTGCTGGGCGGCTGGTGGCTGCCGCGCGATCCTGCGCCGCTGGCGGGCCGCTCGTTCGATCTGGCTGGCTGCGTCACCGTGACCCTCGGCGGCAGCCTGCTGGTGACCACCCTGGTGCAGGGCCCGGAATGGGGCTGGTCGGCGCCGCTCACGCTGATCTGCCTGCTCGTGTCGGCAGTGATGCTGGCCGCCTTCGTGCAGATCGAACGCCGCAGCCGCGACCCGCTGATGCAGTTCTCGCTGCTGCGCCTGCGCAGCCTGCGTGCGGCGATGCTGCTGACGATGCTGTTCATGAGCAGCTACGGCGTGCAGTACTACTTCCTGGCGCTGTACTACCAGGATGGCTACGGCTGGAGCGCGCTGCAGGCGGGCCTGGCGTTCCTGCCGCCGACCCTGGTGTGCACCTTCGGCATCCGCATCGCCGAGCGCATGCTCGCGCAGCGTTCGCCGCGCCAGGTGCTGACGGTGGGCATGCTGGCCGGCGCGATCGGCATCGCCGCGGTCGCCGTCGCGCTGCCGTACGGCGCGACCTACTGGGCGCTGCTGCCGGGCATCGTGGTGCTCAGCCTTGGCCAGGGCATCACCTGGACGGCGATGTGGATCGTGGCCGGGCAGGGCGTGCCCGCCGCGCAGCAGGGCGTGGCTTCGGGCATGGCTGCCACGGCGCAGCAGATTGGCGGCGCGCTGGGCCTGGCGCTGCTGGTGATGGTGGCCAATGCCGGTCGTGGCAGTGCCGGCGCCAGCAGTGAGGCGGCGCTGCAGGGCATGATCCATGCGCAGTACGGTGCAGCGTTGTTCGCGCTGCTGGGTGTGGCCGTGGCGCTGTGGCTGCGGCCGCAGCCGGAGGCCGTGCCTGTCAGGCCGTGCCTCGAATGAACCCGCGCGGGTGGGCGCGTTCGTGCGGCCCACCCGTAGATCCACGCCATGCGTGGATACGCCTTGGCTCGCCTCGATGCGCCGCCGGCTGACGGCCGGCATCACCCAGGCGGCAAGGCGACCAGCTGCGGCTGCAGGGCGGTGAAGATGCGGGCCAAGCGCTGCACCCAGGCCAACTGGCCGGCGGCATCGGCAATCAGGTCCTGGCGGATCTCCAGCTCCACGTGCACCAGCCCGCGGCCTTCGCCATGCACCGGCACGGCATAGTCGCTGGTGCTGCTGACCGCGTAGGGCTGGTTGTCGCCCACCACGAGGTCGCCTTCTTCGCGCAGCGCCTGCAGCAGCGCAAGCGCAAAGCGCGTGTCCCGGTGGTACAGCACGCCGGCATGCCAGGGCCGCGCGGCATCATTCATCGCCGGGGTGAAGCTGTGCATCATCACCAGCAGCGTTGGCCGGGCCTGCGCCTGGCGGGTGTCCAGCTCGGCATCGATGCGTGCATGGTAGGGCGCATGGATCGCCTCGATGCGCTGCTGGCGCTGCAGCGCTGACAGGCGCTGGTTGCCGGGTACGACGGTGAGGTCACTGACCGCCGGCATCAGCGTGGGCGACGCCAACGGCCGGTTGCAATCGATCACCAGCCGCGAGTAGGTCTGCGTGATCGCCCACGCATCGAGCAGGCGCGCCAGTTCAACCGTGACCCCGGCGATGCCGATGTCCCAGCCGATGTGGCGGTCCAGCTCGTGCTGCGGCAGGCCGAGGCCGGCCAGTGACGCCGGCACCTGCTGGCCGGCATGGTCGGCGATCAGCAGATAGGGCGAGCGGCCCTGCGCCTGATGCACGGTGAACGGCGCCGGGTCGGCCGGCCCCAGCAGTGATGCCCCGGTGTGCGGAGGGGTGAACGCATCAGCCACGCGGGGTGCCGTCCAGGTGATGTTCGATCATCCACAGGCCGGCCCACAGCTTGGCGTCCAGCTCATAGCCCTGGCCCATCTTCTCGACCAGCCAGGCGGCGGCGCGGGTGCGCGGAATCGCGTGCACGGTGATGTCTTCGCTGGCATCGCCACCGCCCTCGCCGACCTTGCGCAGGCCGGTGGCACGCACGAAGGCGATCTTTTCGCTGCTGGCACCGGAGGAGGTCGGGCCGATCATCAGCACCTCGGCGTGATCGGCGGTCCAGCCGGTTTCTTCCTCCAGCTCGCGCACGGCCGAGACCTCGATCGACTCGCCGGCATCGATGTCGCCGACCAGGCCGGCCGGCATTTCGATGGTCCTGGCCTGCAGCGGCACGCGGAACTGTTCGACGAACAGCACCGTGTCGTCCGGGGTGACTGCGATGATGATCGCGGCCAGGCCGCCGGCGTGGGTGCGCTCGCTGTACTCCCACGTGCCGCGCACCACCATGCGCTGGTACTTGCCTTCAAAAACGACCTTCGGGGCTTGCGTATTGGGGCTCATGCGAACTCGCTGGCAACGGAAGAGGAATCGGACAGGCCGGCGGCGGTGAACAGGCGGCGCCGGGTCAACGGCCCGAACCGCAGTGCATCGCACAGGCCCTGCAGCATCTGTGCATCGGCCACGCCCCGGCTGAAATCGACGGCGGCACCGTCCAGCGGCGCATCCAGCGCGATGGTGGTCAGCTGGCGCCACAGCAGCGCATGCTCGCGCTGTTCGCGCAGCCGCACTGCCATCTGCGCCGCGCCGCGCAGGCGCAGGAAGGGCACTTCATCCAGGCGCTCGTACAGCACGTCCAGGCTGCCGAAATGGGCCAGCAGCACCGCAGCGGATTTAGCCCCCACCCCGGTCACGCCCGGGATGTTGTCGACCGCATCACCGCACAGGGCCAGGTAATCGGCGATCTGGTGCGCATGCACGCCGTGGCGGGCTTTGACACCGGCCATGCCCCAGCGCTGGTTGCGCGCGTAATCCCACTGTTCGTCATGCTCGAACAGCAACTGCGACAGATCCTTGTCGGCGGAGATGATCACCCCGCGCATGCCGGCATCGCGGCGTGCATGCAGGGCGCTGCCGATCAGGTCATCAGCCTCGTACTCGTGGTGGGCCAGCACCGCCAGGCCGAGCGCGGTGCACAACGCCTTGCAGTGGGCGAACTGGCGGCGCAGCGCGTCGGGCGCGGGATCGCGGTTGGCCTTGTAGGCCGCGTAGATCCGGTGCCGGAAGCAGCTGTCCAGGGCTTCATCGAAGGCGATGGCGATGTTGGCCGGGCGTTCGCGCTCGAGCAGGTCGAGCAGGAAGCGCGCGAAGCCGTGCACGGCATTGGTCGGCCAGCCCTGCTGATCCTGGAACTCATCGGGCATCGAATGCCACGCGCGGAACACGTACAGACTGGCATCGACCAGGTACAGCGGCGCACGCAGCGGCGGCGGCGCCATGCCGGGGCCGGCGGGAAGGGCGGACATCTCAGCCCTCCCAGTCCTGCAGCAGCGCGGCCGGGTCGGGGCGCTCGCGTTCGGGGACCGCGGTCTTCGGCGTGCCGATATGGATGAAGCCGGCGATCTGCTCACCCTCGGCCAGGCCCAGGTGGGCGTGCACCGCCGGGTCGAAGGCCATCCAGGCGGTCAGCCACTGCGCGCCGAAGCCAAACGCCTGCGCGGCCTGCAGCAGGGCGAAGCAGACGCAGCCGGCGGTCATCAGCTGCTCGGCCTCCGGCACCTTGGGGTTCGGGCGCGGGCTGGCGATGACGGTGATGATCAGCGGGGCGTGGGAGAAGCGTTGGCGGTCTTTGTCCAACTGGGCCGGTGAGACCTGGGGGTCGCGCTGGACGGCGCGCTGGGCCAGGAAGGCGCCCAGACTGTGACGTGCATCGCCGGCAATCCGCAGGAAGCGGTACGGCACCAGCTTGCCGTGGTCCGGCACGCGTACGGCCGAGCTCAGCATCCGCATCAGGGTCACCGGGTCGGGCCCGGGTTCACCCAGTTGCTTGGCGGGGACCGAACGGCGGGCGTCCAGGGCGTGCAGAGCGGGGGGGACGGACATGGGCTCTCAATTTGGCTTCACGGTGCCCCGATTATAGTCGCGCCCGTTTGTGACACGGCCTTGGGCGATCTCGGTGCAATTTGCGACAAAACGTGATGAACATCACCTAATCAGCGGACTTCCTTCACGTGGCTGTACTCGCTTCCACGGCCTGCTCCGCTTACGATACAAAGCCTGCCGGGCCACCGGTAACGAGGTTTAAAGTGTCGACTGTTTCACTGTCTCTGACCGGTCGGCCGGCCTACCATCCGAACGTGGGCGCATGGGGTGCGCCGGCGTTCGTTATATCCATGCTGTACTCAGTGCCTGCGAGGGTGGGGAGCCTTTTCGCATGATTGCCACGCCCAATGTAGGGGGGCACCCGGGCCGTGACCCGGCGTTGTTGACGATGGCCCGTGAGGCCGTGCTGCCGGGGCTGGTCGAGTCGTTCTCGACGGTGCTGGCGCGCTTCGATGACGTGCTGTTTGACCGTGCCGGTACCGCCGGCGCGTCGCAGTTGCTGTTCCTGGATGGCATGCGCGAGCTGCGCCGCCGCCGGGACGACATCGTGGCTGGCTTCCGCGCCCACCTGGCCCAGGCCTGGGAGGCGCTGGAGCGGGGCGAGCCGCTGTCTGCCGAGGCCACCCTGGCCGGCCAGATCGAGGATGGCCTGAGCCTGGTGCCCGAACACGTGCTGGAGTCCCGGCTGGCGGTGCGCAATTTCGCCACCGTGCTGCTGCGTGACTTCAAGCCGGTACTGTCGCGTCTGGACCGCCGCCTGGGCATGATCGCCGGGGGGCTGGAACTGCAGGCCGATACCAATCCGATCAGCCCCGAGCACCTCGGTGTGGCGATCCACGAGGCTTTCGCCGATTGTGAATTGGCCCCGGAAGTGCGGCTGGTGCTCATCAAGTTGTGCGAGCGCGATCTGCAGCAGCCGATCGGCAAGCGTTACGAGTACCTGGATGAACAACTGGCCGCAGCGGGCGTGATGCCGCAGATGGCCGCGCGCCGGCCTGCCGCGCGCGCGCCATCGCCGCCGCGCGAGGACCGCGATGCCTTCGAGGGTTTTGAGCCCGAGAGCAGCATGGGATCGGCGGGCGAAGAGGGCCAGGCACCGGCCTGGGCCCGTCGCTTCGCCGACCGCTGGGCCGAGAGCCGTGGCCGCCTCCAGGGCGGACCGCATGCAGCACATGAAGGCCAGGGCGAGGGCGGTGACAGCCTCGGCGGCAACCAGGGCATGCTGCTTGATGCCCTGCACGAACTGCTGCAGCAGACCCGTCATGTACGCGAGGACGCCACCTCGGCGGCCAGCGTCGCGGTCGGCCAGCAACGCCCGCTGAGCCAGCGCGAAATGATGTCGGTGCTGTCGCTGCTGCAGGCCACGCCCAGTGCGACCCTGCGCGCGGCGATCGGTGAAGACGGTGAGTCGCTGGCACAGCGGTTGAAGAGTGAAGTGCTGTCCGGCGCGACCCGGCTCGGGGTCGATCCCGCGCAGGCGCGGCTGGACCCGCAGGATGAAGACGCGATCGATCTGGTTGGCATGCTGTTCGACGTGATGCTCGATGAGCGCGACCTGGAGGGCCGCTCGCGCGAGCTGATCGGCCGGCTGGTGGTGCCCTTCGTCAAGGTGGCCATGCTCGACCGCCGCATGTTCGTGCAGAAGACCCACCCGGCGCGCAAGCTGCTCAACTCGCTGGCCGAGGCCTGCGAAGGCAACACCGGCGAAAGCCAGGCCGAGCGCGTGCTGATGGGCAAGGTCGAGGAGATCATCGAGCGCCTGGTGGCCGAGTTCAACGAGAACCTGGCGATCTTCCTGACCCTGGAAGAAGAATTCCGCGAGTTCCTGACCCAGCACCGGCGCCGGATCGAGATCGCCGAGCGCCGTGCCGCCGAGACCCAGCGCGGCCAGGAAAAGCTCGAAATGGCGCGCCAGCGGGCCAGCACCGAGCTGGACCGGCGGATTGGCGACACAACCTTGCCGCAGGCGATCGGTGAATTCCTGCGCCAGCCCTGGCAGCACCACCTGACCCTGACCGTGCTGCGCGAAGGCGAAGACGGCGCCTCGGTCGGTGAGGCACTGGGCCTGGCCGATGGGATGCTGGATGAGGTGGCCGAGGCGCGTCGGCATATCGTCGGCAAGCCGTGGCTGCAGGCCTGGCACCCCGCGCTGCGCAAGGTCTTCGCCAGTGTCGGTGTGCATGCCGACGCGGCCACCAGTGCCATCGACGCGCTGCACGACACCCTGCAGGGCATCGCCGAATCGCGCCCCGAACTGGAACGCGCGCTGCCCGAGCTGCCGCAGGTGGCGTTGCCTTCGCCGCCGGCGCAGGAATCGGCGGCGGTGCAGCTGGGCAGCAAGGTGGATGTCAGCGATTTCGACAATGCCGATGCCGACCGCTTCCGCGGCCTGGAGATCGGCAGCTGGCTGGATTTCGTCGACAAGGACGGCAAGGTCCAGGCCGGCAAGCTGTCCTGGGTGAGCCCGATTTCGCAGCGTCTGCTGTTCGTCAACCGGCGCGGGGTGCGGTTCTGCGTCGCCTCGCCGGAAGAACTGGCCGTGATGGTGCGCCTGGGCCGCCTGCGCGCGCATATCGACGATGGCGCCTTCGACAGTGCCATGCAGGGTGTGATCGATCGCCTGGATACCAAGAACGCCACCGTGCATTGACCCCGGGGGCCACTCTGGCCGGACGATCAGGTTACGATCAGCCCACATTCCGCTGATCGTCGGGGACAGGCATGGCTGTCGAGGTGTTGGTGGTAAAAGAACATGCGCCGGGGGAACGGCGCGTGGCGATGACGCCGGAAACGGCGCGCAAGTTGATCGCGCTGGGGGCGAGCGTCGCATTCGAACCCGGTGCCGGGCTGGCGGCGGGCTTCCCTGATGCGGTCTATCAGGACGTGGGGGCCCAGCCGGCCGATGACACCCGCCTGGCCCAGGCCGACATCGTGCTGTGCGTGCAGCCACCGTCCAATGACCGCCTTGCCCGGCTGAAATCCGGTGCCAGCCTGATCGGCATGCTGCACCCGCAGGCCGATGCCGAACGTGCCGGCCTGATCCAGTCACGTGGCCTGCAGGCGTTCCCGCTGGAGCGTCTGCCGCGCACCACGCGCGCCCAATCGATGGATGTCCTCAGTTCGCAGGCCGGCATGGCCGGTTACAAGGCCACCCTGATCGCGGCCCAGCGCGCGCCGCGCTTCTTCCCGATGCTCACCACCGCCGCCGGCACGATCCGTCCTTCCAAGGTGCTGGTGGTCGGTGCGGGTGTGGCCGGCCTGCAGGCGATTGCTACCGCCCGTCGTCTTGGTGCGCAGGTGGAAGGCTTCGATGTGCGCCCGGAAACCCGCGAGCAGATCGAATCGCTGGGCGGCAAATTTCTGGATCTGGGCGTGAGCGCGGTCGGCGAAGGTGGCTACGCGCGGCCGTTGACCGATGAAGAGCGTGCCGAGCAGCAGCGTCGCCTTGGCGAGCACCTGCGCACCGTGGACGTGGTGATCTGCACCGCCGCGGTGCCTGGGCGGCCAGCGCCGAAAATCGTCAGTACCGCGATGGCGCGGGGGATGAAGCCGGGCAGCGTGATCGTCGATCTCGCCGCCGAAACCGGCGGCAACTGCGAAGCCACCCAGCCGGGCGAGGTAGTGGATCTGGACGGCGTGCTCATCGATGGCCCGCTCAACCTGGCCAGCCAGGGCGCAGTGCATGCCAGCGAGATGTACGCCCGCAACCTTTACAACTTCGTTGCGCTGTTCCTGAAAGACGGCGCGGTCACTTTCGACTGGGACGACGAACTGCTCGCCAAAACCCGCTGGGTCGCCGCCTGAATTAACAGGGACGGAGGTAGTTAATAATCCCCTCCGTCCCCGTTAACGGTCCCCGTTAACGCTCAGCGCTTCGGCGGCGGCGGTGCAGGGTTGGCCTTGAGCCAGGCCTTGCGTTCGTCCGGGGTCATCCGCGCCCAGCGGTCGCGCAGCGCCTGCCGCTGCTCCGGCGTCATGCTGCGCATCTGGCCGAACAGTGCGCGCGCCTGCTCGCGCTGCTCCGGCGTCATGTTCTCGAAGCGATGGCGGCCCCGGTGCGCCTGCGCGCGCTGCTCCGGGGTCATGGTCAGCCAGCGCTGGCCGTGCTGCAGCATGCGCTCGCGTTGCGGCCCCGGCGCGTCGTTCCAGCGGTCACGCACGGGCGCGATCAACGCTTCGCGCTGCTGCGGGCTGAGTGTGTCCCAGTCCGGCAGCGGGGCGGTCTGCGCCCAGCCGGCCGCACTCAGCGTCAGCAACATCAGCCCCAGGGACAGTCGCAGTTTCATCATCACTCCATTGCCAGGTCGGTACTGCCCAGCCACACATACAGATCGGGATTTTCGTCGAGAACGTCGCTGCCGTCATCGGCCGCGCTCGCCACCACCGGTGCCGGCGGGGCGGTCGCTTCGCCGAGGAGGAAACTGTAGCCCAACGCGAGCGCGACCACCGCCGAACAGGCGGTGGCCATCCACCAGGACGGCGCATGCCGCTTGGCGGGCGAGGCGCCCTGACGCGCGCTGCGCAACCGCGCCAGCGTGGCCGGCGAGAGCGTATCCAGCGCCTGCGCATGCAGCTGCCGCAGGGCGGCATCGTCATGCATCGAAGGGGGCAGTGGGCGGTTCACAGGGCGATCTCCAAAGACTGCTGCAGCGCCTGGCGGGCGCGCGAAAGATGGGTTTTGACCGCGCCTTCGCTGCAGCCCATGGCCTTGGCCGTGGTGGCGCCGTCCAGGTCCTGCAGCACGCGCAGGGTGAAGGCCTCGCGCTGGCGCGCGGGCAGCTCCCGCAGCGCCTGCACCAGTTGTGCGTACTGATCGCGCTGCTCATGGGCCTGGGCCGGGCCGGGCGCGTGGTCGGCCCAGTCGATGTCATGCTCGGCGCCGGCCTCGTCGCTGCTGCGCCAGAACTTGAGGCGGAAGCCACGGCGGCGCTGCAGATCCACGACGCGGCGGCGCAGGATGCTCCAGAACAGCGGTGCCCACTCGGCGGCGGGTTTGTCGCGGTAGCCGAGCATCTTCAGCATGCTGTCCTGCACCGCATCCAGCGCGTCCTCGCGCTGGCGCAGGCCGGCCTCGGCGAAGCGGAACGCGCGCGGGCCGATGCCGGCCAGGAAGGCATCCAGCGACACCGGCAGCGCCACCTCGGCAGTGGCGGGCAGGTCGGCATCCGTCGACGGTAGGGGAGAGCTCACCAGCACAGGGTAGCGGTCCGGCAGGGGGATACCGTGAGAACGCCCCAGGGCGGTCGCGGTTGACCGGCCCGCCCGATTGGTTCAGCGCATGGTTATGATGCAGGGGACGGGATGACCGCCTGGGAGAGTGACTGCAATGAGCGACGGGTTCGTGGCGTTGTATATCTTCATGCTGGCCGCCATTGCCGGCCACGTGATCATTTCGCGGGTGCCGGTGATCCTGCATACCCCGTTGATGTCCGGCTCCAACTTCATCCACGGCATCGTGCTGATCGGGGCGATGGTGGTGCTGGGGCACGCGCAGACCCCGCTGGAGAAGATCATCGGCTTCATCGCGGTGGTGCTCGGCGCGGGCAATGCGGCCGGCGGCTACGTGGTGACCGAACGCATGCTCGACATGTTCAAGCCCAGCGCCAAGCGCGACGCCGGGGAGAAGACGCCTTGAACGTGACCACCGCGCAACTGCTGCAGTGGCTGGTCCAGGTGAGCTATCTGGTGGCCGCCACCCTGTTCCTGCTGGGCCTGCAGCGCATGGCCTCGCCGATGACCGCGCGCAGCGGCATCCGCTGGGCCGGGCTGGGCATGCTGATCGCCACGGTGGCGACGTTCTTCTTGCCCGAGCTGCACAACATCCCGCTGATCCTGGCGGCGGTGGCGATCGGCACCGGTGTGGCGTGGTGGTCGGCCAAGCGCGTGGCGATCACCGACATGCCGCAGATGGTGGCGCTCTACAACGGCATGGGCGGCGGTTCGGCGGCGGCGATCGGTGCGGTGGAACTGCTGCGCTTCTCGTTCCTGACCAACCGCGATACCACGCACTGGAGCGAGCAGGCGCTGGCCGACCTCGCCGCGCGCCAGCCGTCGGCGACGGTGCTGGCGCTGGCCGTGATCGGTTCGGCGATCGGCGCGGTGTCGCTGTCCGGCTCGATCATCGCCTGGGCCAAACTCGATGGCCGGCTCGACCGCCGCGTCACCTTCCCGGGGCAGCAGGTGTTCAACCTGCTGGTCGCGCTGGCGATGGTGGTGCTGGGGATCTGGGCTGCGGTCACCCTGAGCCCGGTGGCGATCATCAGCTTCTTCGTGGTCGCGCTCGCGCTGGGCGTACTGATGACGCTGCCGATCGGTGGCGCCGACATGCCGGTGGTGATCTCGCTGTACAACGCGTTCACCGGCCTGGCCGTGGCCTTCGAAGGCTATGTGCTCGGCAACGAGGCGCTGATCATCGCCGGCATGATGGTCGGCGCGGCGGGCATCCTGCTGACCCGCCTGATGGCCAAGGCGATGAACCGCCCGATCAGCGGCGTGTTGTTCTCCAACTTCGGCGGCGGCGGTGTCGCGCAGGAAATCAGCGGCGCGCAGAAGCCCATCGAGGCCAGCGATGTGGCGGCGATGCTGGCCTTCGCCGAGCGTGTGGTGATCGTGCCCGGTTACGGCATGGCCGTGGCCCAGGCCCAGCACAAAGTGTGGGAGCTGGCGCAGCGCCTGATCGATCGCGGCATCAAGGTGAAGTTCGCGATCCACCCGGTGGCCGGGCGCATGCCGGGGCACATGAACGTGCTGCTGGCCGAAGCGGGCGTGCCCTACGACCTGATCGCCGACATGGACGACATCAACCCGGAATTCCCGAACACCGACGTGGTGCTGGTGATCGGCGCCAACGACGTGGTCAATCCGGTCGCGCGCACCGACCCGGCCAGCCCGATCTACGGCATGCCGATCCTGGACGTGGTCAACGCCCGCAACGTGGTGGTGATCAAGCGCGGCAAGGGCACCGGGTTTGCCGGCATCGAGAATGCGCTGTTCTATGCCGACAACGCCCGCATGCTGTACGGCGATGGTGCGGGTGCGGCGAGCGCGCTGGTCAGTGAGCTCAAGGCGCTCGACGGCGGGCACTGAGGCGGGAGGCAGCGGTCACGACCAACGGTCGTGACCTACAGCAGCACCGGACCTGCGGCGAAACCGGATTTACGGCGAAACCGGATCTGCGGTAGTGCCGGCCGCTGGCCGGCTCAATGCGATACGTGAATGCCAGCGCGTGGCCGTACCGACGTCATGAGGAGCCGGCCAGCGGGCCGCCACTACCGATCGCATTCGGCGGCAGCGTGCAGGGGGCGATTACCTCGCCACCCACCAACCCACGACCAGCGCCACGCCCAGCCACAGCCATTCGACCGCGCCGTTGGCCAGGCCGCTGAGGGTCCAGGCCAGATAGGGCCCCATGCGCAACGCTGATTCCCACGGGGTAAGCCCCATCGCGCCGCCGAGGTAGGCCGAAGCGATCCCCCAGTTGGCTGCCAGCGCCACCAGCACGGTGGCCAGCAGGGTCAGCACCACCCGGGCGGTACCGGCGCGCAGGGTGCCCAGACGCAGCATGAAGGCGATCTCCAACGCCGCCAGAACCGCCATCCAGCCGGCCTGGCGGCCGGTGAGCAGGGCGATGAACAACCAGGCCAGCACGGCCGTGACGACACCAAGCAGAAACAGCGGGGGCCAGAGCCAGTGGCGGCTCCGGACAGGCACGGACGTGGGCGACATGCAATCTTCCTGTAAGTCCCCACAGGATACCGGCTTGCGCGGTGACCGGCGCGTGGGCGGCCACTGGGCTAAAATGGTCGCCTTGCGGGAATTGGCCGCGACCCCCATATCGATCCACATGTATTCCCGTAGCAGTGAACCTGTCCACTTCGAACGCGACTGCGAGGCCGTCATGGTCCCGCAGGGCGAAACGGTCACGCTGCCCGCTGGCAGCTATGGCTATATCACCCAGGCCCTGGGTGGCAGCTATACCGTCTTTGTCGAAGGCAATCTGTTCCGCATCGCCGGCAAGGATGGCGATGCCATCGGCAAGGAGGCGCCCCCGGCGCTGGAGCTGCCCGCCGATGCCTCCGACGAGGAGGTCGAAAAACTGGTGTGGCAGCAGCTGCGCACCTGTTTCGATCCGGAAATCCCGTTCAACATCGTCGATCTGGGGCTGGTCTATGAAGTGGACCTCAAGCACCTGGACGATGGCCAGCGCGAGGTCGACATCAAGATGACCCTGACCGCGCCCGGCTGCGGCATGGGCGAGATCCTCGTCGATGACGTGCGCAGCAAGCTGGAAATGATCCCGACGGTGGCCGAGGCCGACGTCGAGCTGGTGTTCGACCCGCCGTGGGGCCGTCACATGATGTCCGAGGCCGCCCGGCTCGAAACCGGCATGCTGTAACCGCCCATCGCCAGCCGGCGTCACGGCGTTCCCCGTAACCAGAACAGGAAATATCCGGTGTCCCAGTCTTCCGTGAGCTTCAACACCACCCGTTCCGCCCAGCCGCGCAGCAGCGAGGAGCGTGAACGCATCCTGGCCGCCCCCGGTTTTGGTCTGCACTTCACCGATCACATGGTGGAAGTGCGTTGGGACAAGGACACCGGCTGGCACGATGCCGTGGTGCGCCCGTATGGCCCGCTGCAGCTGGATCCGGCCGCCGCGGTGCTGCATTACGGCCAGGAAATCTTCGAAGGCATCAAGGCCTACCGCCACGCCGACGGCTCGATCTGGACCTTCCGCCCGGAGGCCAACGGCCGCCGCCTGCAGCGTTCGGCCCAGCGCCTGGCGCTGCCGGAACTGCCGGTGGATATCTTCGTCGAATCGCTCAAGCAGATGATTGCCGTGGACGCCAGCTGGGTGCCGTCGGCCGACGAATCCAGCCTGTATTTCCGTCCCTTCATGATCGGCGATGAAGCCTTCCTCGGCGTGCGTGGCGCGCACAAGGCCGGCTACTACGTGATCGCCAGCCCGGCCGGCCCGTACTTCGCCAAGGGCGTGGCCCCGGTGGCGATCTGGTTGTCCACCGACTACGCCCGCGCAGGCAAGGGCGGCACCGGCGCGGCCAAGTGCGGTGGCAACTACGCCGCCTCGCTGCTGCCACAGCAGAAGGCGCAGGCGCAGGGCTGCTCGCAGGTGCTGTTCCTGGATCCGGTCGAGGGCAAGTACCTGGAAGAACTGGGTGGCATGAACGTGTTCCTGGTCTACAAGGACGGCACCCTGGTGACCCCGTCGCTGTCGGGCAGCATCCTGGAAGGCATCACCCGCGAAAGCATCCTGCAGCTGGCGCGCGACCGCGGCATGAAGGTCGAAGAGCGCAAGGTCACCCTGGAGGAGTGGAAGGACGGCGTGACCTCCGGCGAGATCGTGGAAGCGTTCGCCTGCGGCACCGCGGCAGTGGTCACCCCGATCGGCCAGCTCAAGGGCGAGGGCTTCTCGGTGGGCGACATCAACGCCCCGGCCGGCGAAGTGACGATGTCCCTGCGCAAGGAGCTGACCGACATCCAGTACGGCCGCCTGCCGGACCGCCACGGCTGGCTGGTCCGCCTGGACGCCTGATCCCTGCCGATCCGAGCGCAGCAAAGAAACCCGCCTGGCGACAGGCGGGTTTTTTATTGCCTGTCCTGCGGTGGCAACGTCGCAAGCCATTGATGCGCAAGCGTTGTCCGGGTGTCGGGGGCAGTGACAGCCATTTCGGACATTCGTTGACGTAACTCGACCGTTCAAAATGGCCGGCGCGCCTTCACTTTCACAAACCCTCGACCCGGAAAGTCACAGATCCGACATTTCATGTCATGGAAGCACGGCTGAAACATTGTTCATCCGCCAGCAAGCTATTAGCGTCGACTCACTCACCGGGCCGATCCGCGCCATCGCTTCAGCAGCCCCCGGACCGGACCTGGATTCTCAGCCGCGACGACGGCATTTACTGTCTGAAAGGAAATCCGATGTCTCATGTCTCGCAACACCGTTTGCGTCAGCGTGCATTGGTTGTACTGGGCGCCTCTGTTCTGTCGACCCTGCTGCTGGCCACGCCGGCGTTCGCCGGCGATGTGCAGTTGAGCGGCCTGTCCTCGGCGCCGACCCACCAGCGCTTCATCGTGAAATACAAGGATGGCAGCAGCGAGGTCGCCACCCCGACCGCACTGGCCAGTTCGCTGAAGGCCGCCGCCGCCGCCGTGCCGGCGGCCCAGGGCCGCGCGCTGGGCCTGCAGAAGCTGCGCCAGCTGGCGATCGGCCCGACCGTGGTCAAGGCCGACCGGCCACTGGACCGTGCTGAAGCCGAGCTGCTGATGCGTCGCCTGGCCGCCGACCCGGGCGTGGAATACGTCGAAGTCGATCAGCTGATGCAGGCCACCCTGGTGCCCAACGACACCCGCTTCTCCGAGCAGTGGGGCTTCGGCACCAGTAACGCCTCGATCAACGTGCGCCCTGCCTGGGACAAGGCCACCGGCACCGGCGTGGTGGTCGCGGTGATCGACACCGGCATCACCAACCACCCCGACCTCAACGCCAACATCCTGCCCGGCTATGACTTCATCAGCGATGCGGCGATGGCGCGCGACGGCGGTGGCCGCGACAACAACCCCAACGACGAGGGCGACTGGTACGCCGCCAACGAGTGTGGCGCGGGCATTCCGGCCTCCAATTCCAGCTGGCACGGCACGCATGTGGCCGGTACCGTTGCGGCGGTGACCAACAACAGCACCGGCGTGGCCGGCACCGCGTTCAACGCCAAGGTGGTTCCGGTGCGCGTGCTCGGCAAGTGCGGCGGCTACACCTCCGACATCGCCGATGCGATCGTCTGGGCTTCCGGCGGGACCGTCAGTGGCGTCCCGGCCAACGCGAACCCGGCCGAAGTGATCAACATGTCGCTCGGCGGCGGTGGCAGCTGCTCCACCACCTACCAGACCGCGATCAACGGCGCCGTCTCGCGCGGCACTACCGTGGTCGTCGCGGCCGGCAACAGCAATTCCAACGTGTCCTCTTCGGTGCCGGCCAACTGCGCCAACGTCATCGCGGTCGCCGCGACGACCTCGGCCGGCGCCCGCGCCAGCTTCTCCAACTACGGCACCGGCATCGACATCTCGGCCCCGGGGCAGGGCATCCTCTCCACCCTCAACAGCGGCACCACGGTGCCGGGCAGCGCAGCGTATGCCTCCTACAACGGCACTTCGATGGCGGCCCCGCACGTGGCCGGCGTGGTCGCGCTGATCCAGTCCGTTGCTCCCACCGCGCTGAGCCCGGCGGCCATCGAAAGCCTGCTCAAGAGCACCGCACGGCCGTTGCCGGGCGCCTGCTCCGGCGGCTGCGGCGCGGGTATTGTCGATGCCGACGCGGCGGTGACGGCCGCCCTGGGCGGGACCAATCCGAACCCGGGCACCGGTAACGTGCTGCAGAACAACGTCCCGGTCACCGGCCTCGGCGCCGCCAGCGGTGCGTCGCTGGCCTATACCGTGACCGTGCCGTCCGGCCGCAGCCAGCTGAAGGTCACCCTCGCCGGCGGCAGTGGCGATGCCGATCTCTACGTCCGTTCCGGCAGCGCCCCGACCGACACCGTCTACACCTGCCGCCCCTACCTCAGCGGCAACAACGAGACCTGCACGATCACCTCACCGGCGGCCGGCACCTGGCACGTGCGGGTGAAGGCCTACTCGACCTTCTCCGGGGTCACCCTCACCGCGCAGTACTGATCGCTTTTTGTCGCACCAACGCAGAACGCCCCGGCATGCCGGGGCGTTCGTTCAATCAACAGTGATTACGCCGCTTCGAACCGGTTGGCCGCCACGTTCTTGCGCACCTGTTCCGGATTCCAGATCCGGCCGTTCATCGCGATGTACACACCGCTCGGCAACGATTGCACCGCACCGATCGCACACCCGATGTTGAACTCCGCATCCGAGCCGCGGAAGCGCGCCGGGCTCAATGCACCGGTCATCACGATCGTCTTGTCGGTGATCGACTTCAACACCTGGCCCGTCTGCACCATCGAATCGGTGCCGTGCGTGACCAGCACATGGCGCGTCGGCTGCGCGGCGATCGTCGCCCGGATCAACTCACGGTCATCGTCGGTGATGTGCAGCGAATCCTTGCGCAGGATCGGGATCACATTGAAACGGAAGGTCACGCCCAGTTCGCGCAGGATCATCCCGATCTGCGGATCACCGATCTGATAGTCCGACTTGTCGTCGAAGTAGATCTTGTCGATCGTGCCACCGGTGGTGATGATCAGTAGTTCTTCCATTGCAAGCATCCTGGGTACCAGACAGAAGGGCACGGAACCGCCGCGCCGACCGGTAGATGATACGGCCGCCGACGGCCCGATGCAGGCGCGCGCCGCAGCGGCCTCAGCCGGCCGGCGTCCTGCGCCCGAAGCGGCGCCGCAGCCCTGGCGTGCTGGCCACCCCGATCACCGCCAGCGCCAGCCCCAGCTCGAGCCAGGCCCACAGCGCCACCTCCGGATGGCTCCAGGCGCTCATCACCCCGTGGCTGAACCAGAACAGCGCCAGCACGCCGGCCCAGAACATCGCCTTGCCACGCCGCACCAGCACGCCCAGCGCCAGCAGCAGCGGCGGCAGGGTGAACACCAGCTGGGTGGCCAGCCAATGCTTGTCCTGCGCGAACCAGACCGCGAACAGCACCGCCAGCGCCACCAGCAGCAGGGCCAGCACGATCTCCTGGGCGCGCGTACTCACGCCAGCCGCCGTGCGATATCGGCCACCCGCCGCCCCAGCGCCCGCGCCAGGATGCTCTCATCCTTGCTCGGCACCGGGTTGTCGTCCGCCCCGGCCACATGGCTGGCGCCATACGGCGTGCCGCCGGTGGTGGTATGGCTCAGCGCCGGCTCGGTGAATGGGATACCCACGATCAGGCAGCCGTGGTGCAGCAGCGGCACCTGCATCGACAGCAGCGTCGACTCCTGCCCACCGTGCAGTGAGGCCGTCGAGGTGAACACGCCCGCCGGCTTGCCGGCCAATGTCCCGTTGACCCATTCCGCGCCCAGGCCGTCCAGGAAGTGCTTCACCGGCGCGGCCATGTTGCCGAAGCGGGTCGGGCTGCCCAGCAGCAGCCCGGTGCATTCGGCCAGGTCGGCCACGCTGACATACGGTGCGCCGTCCTCGGGCACCGGGGGCAGCGCGGTCTGCGTCACCGCCGCCACCGGGGGCACGGTGCGCAGCCGCGCGCTCATGCCCGGCACCTCGCCGATGCCGCGCGCAATCTGGCGGGCAAGCCGTGCCACTGAACCGCCACGGCTGTAGTACAGCACCAGGATCTCCGCCATTTCGCTTTCATCTCATTGCGTCCGATGCGGGCAGTATGGCAACGCAGCCCGCTCAGGGCGAGGTCCGTGCATGCCCCACACCCGTCATCGGGTACCCTTGCGCCGATGGAACCTCTCGATACGATCAACCTGTGGATCGAACGCGTCCGGGACCGCGCGCGCACGATCAGCTTCGGCCGCTTCCTGTGGCGCCGCTTCCTGGATGACCGCCTGTTCCAGGCGGCCGCCTCGCTGGCCTACACCACCGTGTTCGCGCTGGTGCCGCTGGCCATCGTGGTGTTCGGGGTGCTCTCGGCGTTCCCGGTGTTCGACCGCTGGAGCGACACCCTCAGCGACTACGTGTTCTCCAACTTCGTGCCCAACGCCGCGCGCGCCGCCGAAGGCTACCTGCGACAGTTCTCGGCCAGTGCCGGGCAATTGACCGCCGCTGGCTTCATCGCCCTGGTGGTCTCGCTGCTGATCACGCTCAACAGCGTGGAAGAAACCTTCAACCAGATCTGGCGGGTGAGTTCGACCCGGCCGAAGCTGACCCGCTTCCTCGTGTACTGGACCGTGCTCACCCTCGGCGCGATGCTCGCTGCGGCCTCGCTGGCGGTCTCGGCGCGGGTGTTCGCGCTGCCGCTGTTCGGCACCAGCGAAGGCCGCTGGCTGGCCAACGTCTCACTGACGGTCGCGCCGATCCTGATCGAGTTCGTCTGCATCATGCTGGTCTACCGCGTAGTGCCGCACCACACGGTCAAATGGCGCCATGCCGTCCCCGGCGCGATCCTGGCTGCGATCATGCTGGAGCTGGTGAAGTGGGGCATGGGCGCTTACCTGGGGAGCTTCCAGTCCTACCAGAAGCTCTACGGCACCGTCGCCTTCGTGCCGATCCTGCTGCTGTGGATCTACCTGTGCTGGGTCTCGGTGCTGCTCGGTGCATCGCTCGCCTCCTCGATCGCCGCGTTCCGCTACCAGCCAGCCGACCTGCGCCTGCCGGTGGGCTATGAGATCTATGGCCTGCTGCGCCTTATCGGCCGCTTCCACCAGGCGCGTGCCGAAGGGCGCAGCCTGGATGACGACGAGATCCTGCGGCTGGAGCCGATGCTGACCGATTCGCTGCTGCAGACGCTGCTCTGCGATCTGGAAGCGATCCGCGTGGTGCGCCGCGACGAGCAGGGCGAATGGCTGCTCGCGCGCGACCTGGACAAACTCACCCTGGCCGACCTGTACGAGACCACGCAGATGCGGATCCCGATCAAGGAGGCCTACCTGCCGTATCGCGACGACAGCCTGGGCACGGCCTCGGTGGCCGCGCTGGACACCTTGCGCCTGCCGCTGCGCGAACTGCTCAAACGCCGCGTCAGCGACATCTACTCGACCCCCGGAGACAAACCATGACCGCCAAGCCCCTGCTGCTGGCCCTGGGCCTGCTGACGCTGGCCGCCTGCAACAAGCCCGTCGCACAGAGCGAGGCCACCGCGCCTGCCGCCCCGGCCCCGATCAACGAACCCGCCGCGCCGCCGACCGACGCCGTGCCGGCCACCGAGCGCAAGACCGTCGAACAGCCGACGCTGAAAGCCAAGGCGCTGGACGGCACCGACTACGATCTGGCGGCGCACCGCGGCAAGTGGGTGGTGGTGAACTTCTGGGCGACCTGGTGCGCCCCGTGCCGCAAGGAAATGCCCGAGCTCTCCGCGCTGCACGCGATGCGCAATGAAATCGAGGTGGTCGGGCTGGCTTTCGAGGACATCGAACCGGCCGAGATGAAGGCCTTCCTGGAGAAGCGTCCGGTCACCTATCCGATCGTGATCGTGGATACGTACAACCCGCCGGAAGACTTCGCCGTCCCGCGCGGCCTGCCGATGACCTACCTGATCGCGCCGGACGGCAAGGTCGCCAAGGAATTCCTCGGCCCGGTCACCGCGCATGACATCGAAGCGCGGATCAAGGAAGGCTGAGCCTCACGGCAGTGCCGGCTGATACCCGGCATGCCTGTGCCTCGCTGTGCCCGGTAAATCCACGCCATGCGTGGATCTACCCGACGACGAAGGGTTCGATCGGCTTCAAGACCCCGAAGTGCTCTTTGTGCAGCTTGCCCTTCAACGGCGGCAGCGCCAGTACCGGTTCGTCCACGCGGGTATCGGGCAGACGATCGAGCAGGTTGCGGATCAGGCCCAGCCGCCCGCGCTTCTGGTCGTTGAAGTCCACCAGCGTCCACGGGGCATCATCGTTATGCGTGGCGCGCAGCATCGCTTCGCGGCTCTCGGTATAGGCGCTGTACTTGCTGCGTGATTTCAGGTCCACCGGCGACAGCTTCCAGCCCTTGAGCGGATCGAGGTGGCGCTCGGCAAAGCGCTTTTCCTGCTGTGCCTGGTCCACGCTGAGCCAGTACTTGAACAGCACGATGCCATCGTCGATCAGCAGCTTCTCGAACACCGGCGTCTGCGCCAGGAAGCTGCGGTACTGCGCTTCGGTGCAATAGCCCATGACATGCTCGACGCCCGCGCGGTTGTACCAGCTGCGGTCCATCAGCACGATCTCGCCGGCCGCAGGCAGGTGGGAGACATAGCGCTGGAAATACCACTGCGTGCTTTCGCGGTCGGTCGGCTTGGGCAGCGCGACCACCTTGCACTGGCGCGGATTGAGATGCTCGGCGATCGCCTGGATCGCACCGCCCTTGCCCGCGGTGTCGCGGCCTTCGAACAGCACCAGCACGCGCTGCCCGGTGTGCTGCACCCAGCGCGCCATCGCCGCCAGTTCCAGTTGCATCGGTTCCAGCAGGGCCTGGTAGTCCTTGCGCTTGAGCTTGCCCATCGGCGTGCCTCGGTGATTCACAGGGAAGCCCGAGCCTAGCGCAGCCGATGCTCAGGCGATGTGTGGGCCCTGCCAGCCGCGTTCGCGCGCAAGCGTTTGGATCACCTCGGCGATGTCGCGCGCGAAACCGGCCATGTCGAACAGGCCGCTGTCCTCGCGCCGTTGCGCCAGCGTGGCGCGCGCGGCCTGCAGCGCGGCCGGGTCGTTGCCGAGCCGGATGGCGGCGGCCACGAACGCCGCGTCATCGGCCACGTTGAACGCGTGCATGCCCAGGTGATGATTGAGGCTGCCGGCCACGCGCGAGGCGAACGTCGCGCCCGGGCAGGTGAGCACCGGGCAGCCGGCCCACAGCGCATCGGAGGCGGTGGTGTGGGCGTTGTACGGATGCGTGTCCAGAAACAGGTCGGCGTGCTGGTAACGCGCCAGGTACTGCGGGTGCGGCAGGCGTGGCATGAACACCAGTCGCGCCGGATCCAGCTGCGCCTGGCGTGCCGCGCTGCGCAGGCGCGCGTCGGCGTTGCCCGGGCCGGAGAGCAGCCACAGCACGCTGCCGGGCACGCCGTGCAGCACTGCGAACAGCCGCTGCATGCTGCGCGGATTGAGCTTGTAGCTGTTGTTGAAGCAGCACAGCACCACGCCCTGCGCAGGCAGGCCGCAGTCCCCGCGCGAGGGCACCGGCTCCAGCACGCGGGTGTTGTCCGAGGGCTGGAACGCGCGCGGCAGGCGCCGCACGTTCTCGCTGAAGGCCGGTGCCAGCGCGTCGGGCAGCACGAAGGCATCGGCCAGCACATGATCGATCCACGGCGCGCCGGAGGTACCCGGGTAGGCCAGCCAGTTGATCTGCACCGGGGCCGGGCGCATCGCCAGTACCTGCGGGGTGCCACCGCCGCCCCAGCCGCGCAGATCGAACAGCACATCGATGCCAGCCTCGCGGATGCGCCGGGCGATCACCTGATGCGGCTGCGCGCTGACATCGTGCAACGTGTGGGCGGCCTGCTGCAGACGCTGGCGGATGCTGCTGCCGTCGTCCGCGCTGAGCGCGAACAGATGCGGTTCCAGCGTGCCCAGCGCGCGCAGCTGTTCGAACAGGGCGACGGTCAGCAGCCCGGTGGGATGCGCGCCGAAACCGTTGGAGAGGAAGCCGACCCGCAGCGTGCCGTGCGGGCGCACGGTGGCCGGCGGCAACCGCAGGATGCCCTCGGCCAGCGCCGCCGCGCGCTGGCGGGCGCAGGCCAGCTGCTCGGCGGCGCTGCTGTCTTCGCTGAGGAAGGCGAACGGCTCGACCACCGCCTGGCCCTGCGCGACGGCCTGGCGCACCAGCACCGACAATCGCTCCAGATCCCGCCAATCGCACAGCCGGCGCTGCCAGTTGAGCAGCTGCGCAGTGATGTAGGGCTCGCCCGGCAGCAGACGGTGCGCATGGCGATACGCATCGGCGGCCGCCTCAGGCTGCCCCGCGTCTTCCAGTGCGTGGCCCAGCCACAGGGTGATGCCGGGGTGCTGGGGCGCGCGGTCCGCCGCCTGGCGCAGCAGTGTCGCGGCCTCGCCATGGCGGCCCTGCATCCAGCGCGCGCGCCCCAGC
>NZ_JASCOO010000064.1:0-23403 GCF_029959485.1 Stenotrophomonas sp. PS02301 | reverse complement strand
CGGACCGGGGGTGGCCCCCCCCCTGCCCCGGTATCGGGCCGCCCCGCGCCCGCCACTACCTGTTGCTCATGCCGGGGTCGTTAAACTGCCGCAATGACGCCCACCTCCCCTCCCGACCCGCGCCGCGCCCAGCTGCGTCGGCTCAAACTGATCGCCCTGGCCATGCTGGTGGCGATGCTGGCCGGCTTCGCGGTCAGCCACTGGCACGGCGAACGCGGCATCTGGGCCTGGGTCTCGGCCTTCTGCGAGGCTGCCGCGGTCGGCGCGCTGGCCGACTGGTTCGCGGTGGTGGCCCTGTTCCGTCGGCCGCTCGGCCTGCCCATCCCGCATACCGCGATCATCCCGCGCAGCAAGGACCGCATTGCCGACAGCCTGGCGCTGTTCGTGCGCGACCAGTTCCTGGAACCGCAGGCCCTGCTGGCCCGGCTGCAGGTATTCGATCCAGCCAGCCGCCTGGGCAGCTGGCTGGCCGAGCCGGCGCGAGCCCGCATGCTGGCCGACATGGCGCGCGGCTGGGCCCTGCAGGCGCTGGACTTCCTCGATGAAGCGGCCGTCCGGCGCAGCATCCAGGGCTTCGTGATCCAGCAGCTGCGGCAATGGAATGCGGCCGCCACCGCCGGGGAACTGCTCGGCCTGCTCATCGCCGACAACCGCCACCAGCGCGTGCTGGACGAAGGCCTGACCCGGATCAGCGAATGGCTGGGTAACGAGAAGGTCAAAGACCGCGCGTCCACGTTGATCGTGGGCTACATCCAGCGCGAGTGGCCCAAGCTGGCCAGCACGGTCAACTGGGTCAAGCCGATCGATGAGATCGGTGACACCCTTGCCGAGCGCCTGGCGCATGCGGTGCTGGAGGAACTGCAGCAGATCCTGGCCCAGCCCGAGCATCCGCTGCGGCGCGATTACGAAACCTGGCTGAGCGATTACATCCAGCGGCTGCGCGAAGACCCGGCCCTGGCCGAGAAGGTGGAACAGCTCAAGCAGCAGGTGATTGACCACCCGGCCGTGCAGGAGTACGTGCAGGGCCTGTGGGCGCGCATCCATGCCAGCCTGCGAGCCGACCTGGCCAGCGAGGACTCCGCACTGGCCGGCCATCTGCGCCGCAGCCTGGCCTCGGTGGGCGAGGCACTGCAGGCCGACCCGTCGCTGCGCGAGGCGCTCAACCAGCACCTGATGGACGGTGCCGAGCGCCTGACCACGCGGCTGCGCAGCGGCGTGACCGAGCACATCGCACAGACCGTCAAAAGCTGGGACGAACGCCACTTGGTCGAGCAGCTGGAACTGAGCGTCGGCCGCGACCTGCAGTTCATCCGTTTCAACGGCACCCTGGTCGGTGGCCTGATCGGCGTGATCCTGCATGCACTGACGGTATGGTTCCACTGGTAACGCGATAACCGCTCGCGTCGGCTGGCGACGCTGGCGGAAACACCGCCAGCGTCGTTGGGTACGTCAGCCCGCGACCGCGCGTACGGCCGCCACCAGTGCGTCCATCTGCGCCGGCGTACTGAAGATGCCTGGCGTCACCCGCAGGCAGGCGCCCGAGGCCAGCCCTTCGCGCGGCACCACGAACACGCCGGACTGCTTCACCATCCGCTGCGAGGTGGCCGTGTTGTCGCGCATCGTGGTCTGCCCACGCAGCCGGAACGAGGTGATCGCACTGGACAGGCGCGGGTCGTCCGAGCCGAGCAGCTGGATGCGCGCGTCGCCGCGCAACGCGTCCATCCACTGATTGCGCAGGCGCAGCAGGCGCGCCCGCTTGTTGGCCACGCCGATGCGCTCGTGCAGGTCCAGTGCGGCCGGCAGCGCCATGTAAGCGGCGAAATTGACCGTGCCGGTGTGCACGCGGGTGCGGATGTCGTCGTGGTCCTGCTCCCCCATGTACGGATCCAGGTCACGCACCCGCCCGCGGCGGACATATACCGCCCCGACACCGACCGGCGCGCCGATCCACTTGTGCAGGTTGATCCCGATGAAATCCACGCCCAACGCGCGCAGCGGCGTGTCCACCTGGCCAATGCCGTGCGCGGCGTCGAGTACCACCTCCACGCCGGCCGCCCTGGCCAGCGCGGCGATCTCGGCCACCGGCAGCAGCATGCCGTTGCGGTGATTGACGTGAGTCAGCAGCAGCAGGCGCACGCGCGGGTTGGCGGTCAGCGCGCGGCGGTAGGTCTCCACGATGCTGTCGTGGTCGAACGGCTCGGGCAGCGTGATCGCCACCGGCTGCACGCCGCGCCGCGCCTGCAGCCACTGCATCGCGCTGATCATGCTGTCGTAGTCGGTGTCGGCGTACATCACCGCATCGCCCGGCGACAGCCTGCGGTAGCTGCCGATCAACACCTGCATCGCCTCGGTCGCACCGCGGGTGAGCACGATCTCGTCGGTCTCCACGCCCAGCACCTGTGCCAGGCGCACGCGCGCCTGTTCAAACAGCGGTGGAAACGCGAGCCGCCCGAACCAGGCGTTACCGGCATTCACCGTGGCGGTGGCCTGCTGGTAGGCCTGCAGCACCGGGCGCGCCATTGCGCCCCAGTAGCCGTTGTCCAGCATCACGACCTCGTCGGTGAGGTCGTACAGCGCGCGCACCTGGGCCCACCAGGTTTCGTCGGCGGCCAGCTCGGCCGGCGTGCGCGTGCCCACTGCCGGCAGCGTCATCGGCTCAGCGCCCATGGCAGTCGCACCGGTCAGTGCCGCAGCGACTGGCAGGGCCAGTGCGCCACGCAGCAGGTGTCGTCGTTGCCGGTCCATCAGTAACGGATCCGGTATTCGGCGTAGAGGTTGCGCCCGTCGGTGTCATACGGCGCGTTCCGCGAGTAGATCAGGCCACGGCTGGCCTGGAAGCTGGCTTCGTCCGGATAGCGGTTGAACAGGTTGTCCGCGCCGATCCGCAGCGTCTGCTGCTCGGTGACATTCCAGCTCACCGCCAGATCGACGAAGCTCATCGCCCCGAAGCGCTGGAAGATGTCGCCGGTGGCATTGCCCGAAGAGTCCGTCCATGCCCCGTAGTATCGCAGCTTGCCGAGCACGCTGAAGCGGCCCCACGCATACGTGCTGCTGAGCGTGGCCTTCTGCCGCGGCAGACGCTCTTCGAAGATGCGGCGCTGGCTTTCATTGGTGGCCACGCCGGTGGCACCACTGTCGACCTGGGTCTGGTTGTAGTTGTAGCCCAGCGTGGTACTCAGCCGGCCCGCGCCGAGCGCGGTGGCGTGGCTGGCGACCACGTCGACACCGCGCGTGGTGGTGTCGAAATCGTTGGTGTAGAAGCTCACCGAGGTGTACGCCAGCGGATTGGGCACGCCGGCCGGCACTGCGAACGAGGCCGACTGGCTGAAACGATCGGTGACTTTGATGTCGTACAGGTCCACCGAGCCGGAGAAGCCCAGCTCGTTCTTCCAGGTCAGCCCGAGCGAGGCGGTGCGCGACTGCTCCGGCTTGAGCGGTTGGGCACCGAGCTGGATCGCCAGCGGATCGCTGGGCGAGAGGCGGCCGGTGGTGAACACCTGCAGGGTCACGGTGTCCAGGCCCTGCTGGGTGCTCTGCGTGTAGAGCTGGCCCGGCGTGGGCGCACGGAAGCCGGTGGAAAGCGAACCGCGCACGGCCAGGTCCGGGGTGAACTCGAAGCGGCTGGAGAGCTTGCCGTCCAGGCTTTCACCGAAGGCGGAGAAGTGCTCGTAACGGGTCGCCGCGCCGACGGTCCAGCGGGCGGTCAACGGTGCTTCGACATCGATGTAGGCCGCGCGGCTGCGCTGGCTCCAGCGGCCGGCATTGGCCGCGCTGAAGCCCGGCGCACCGTTGGCGCCCCCGGCCAGCCCGGTCACCGCCCCCGGGCCGATCGCATACGACGCCGGATCACCGGCATCCACCCCGTAGGTTTCCTCGCGCGTCTCGGCGCCGAAGGCGATGTTGATCGGTGCGGCCAGCGCGCTGACCGGCAGCGAATAGACGATATCCGCGTTGAGGTTCTTCTCTTCCTGCGAGAGGCGGCCGAGGTAGAACGAGGTGGGGCTGTCCGGGCCGAGCGAGGCATTGATCGAGTTGCCCAGCGTGTAGTCGATGCGGTTGCGCCCGTAGGAGCCGCTCACATCCCAGCGCCAGCGTTCGCCCCAGTAGCCGCGCAGACCGAGTACGCCCTGAAGGTCGTCCTGTTCGTTGCCGTATTTCGGGCTGAAGCCGGTCGGGTACAGGCTGCGCGCATCCCAACCGGGGAACACACGGCTGCGGTTGTAGACCGAGGCAGTGCCATCGGGATTGCGCCAGTTGAAATCACTGACGCCCTCGCTGTGCCCGTACAGACCGAAGCCGTAGAGATCGACGCTGTCGTTCAAGGCCAGGTTGAGGTTGAAGCCGAAATGGCGGTTTTCCAGGTCCGGCTGGCCCCAGCGCTGCACCGGATCGGGCACGACCAGATCCGGGTGGGCGTTCTGGAAGGCGATCGCATCGGCGCGCTGGCGGCTGCGCGAGGTCGCATCGGATCTGTCCCAGTCGGCGAACAGCGACAGGCTGCCCTTGTCACCCAGCGCGAACCCGTGGCGGCCGCCGATCTTGCGACCGGTCCCATCGCCTTCGCTGTATTCGGACAGACCCAGCGACAGCTCCCCGCCGACGCGGTCATCCAGAATGATGTTGATCACCCCGGCGATGGCGTCCGAGCCGTACTGCGCCGACGCGCCATCGCGCAGCACTTCGATGCGCTGGATGGCGTGCACCGGAATCTGGGCCAGGTCCGGCCCCTGCGCGCCGCGCGCGCCCAGCAGCGCCGAGCGATGGAAGCGGCGGCCGTTGACCAGCACCAGGGTCTGGTCCGGCGAAAGGCCGCGTAGCGTGGCCGGCCGCACGAACACCAGCCCGTCGTTCATCGGCATGCGCTGGACCACGAACGACGGCACCAACTGGGCCAGCACGTCGTTGAGGTCGGAGGACTCGATCGCCTGGATCTCTTCCTGCGAGAACACGTCCACCGGGGCCAGCGTATCGAACTGCGTGCGGTTGCTGCCGCGCGTGCCGGTGACGATCATCGTGTCCAGGGTGGCGGGGGCCGCGGCAGTCCCTGCCGGGGCGGCCTCGGCGCGCGCATCGGCGGCCGTGGCGAAGGTAAGGACTGACAACACCGCTACAGCAAGCACACAACGATTCACTGACGACTCCGCAAACGAACAGGTGGGGATGGGCGTGACCGAGTGTCACGACATCCTCACAGTCTGTTGACGCGATGTTGCCCGGCAGTGACACGCAGGCGACGGTGGCTGCGGGCCGCCACACATACGCCAGCGCACGGCCTTGCATGGCTTCGACAGCGGCATAACGCTTGTCTAACGAAATGATAATGACTATCATTCACTGATCGGCTGTACGCCTAGCCAACCGGCGCCCGGATGCACCACGCCTTCCCCGCGCAACGCCCCGTGTACACCCCCTGATCCGCTGCCTTGCCTGCCCTGCTGCCTTCGGCAGCGCCGCTGTGCGTGGCGCGCTGACGTTCTCCCACACTGGAAGTGTTGCCATGCCCTGCTCGTCCGCTTCACCTTTGTCCCGGCCATCGCTGTTGGCGATCGCGCTCGTTGCTGCCCTCGCCGGCCCGGCGCTGCCGGCGTTCGCCGAGGCCGAACCTGGCGATGCGACCACCCTGGACACGATCAAGGTGACCGCCGACGGGGAGATCCCGAACGCCTACACGGTCAAGCAGGCCAGCACCGCCACCAAGTTGAACCTGTCGCTGCGCCACACGCCGCAGTCGGTCACCGTGCTGACCCGCCAGCGCCTGGACGACATGGGCCTGTACGCGCTGTCCGATGTGATGGGCCAGGTCACCGGCGTGCATGTATCGGTCACCGATTCGGAGCGCATCAACTACATCTCGCGTGGCTACAGCATCACCAATTTCCAGATCGACGGGATGCTCAACACGTTTGGTGGCTCGCTCAAGACCAACACCGACAGCGCGATCTACGAGCGCATCGAAGTGGTCCGCGGCGCGACCGGCCTGACCACCGGTGCCGGTGACCCGTCGGGCACCATCAACATGGTCCGCAAGCGCCCGACCCAGGAGATGGCGATGAGCGCCGGGCTGACCCTGGGCCGCTGGGGCAACCAGCGCCTGGAAGCGGACATCGGCGGCCCGGTCGCGCTGGACGGCCGCGTGCGTGCGCGCTTCGTCGCCGCCAAGCAGCAGAGCGATTCCTTCCGCGATGTGTACCGTCTGGACAAGGACGTGTTCTACGGCATCGTGCAGGCCGACCTGACCGACAGCACCCTGTTCGAAGTCGGCTATGACTACCAGTCGCCGGAAACCAAGGGCGTGACCTGGGGCGTGGTGCCGTACTGGGGTCCGGACGGAAAGCCGGCCAACCTGCCGCGCTCGACCAACCTCTCGGCACGCTGGAGCAGCTGGCCGATCGTGGAGAAGACCACCTTCGTGCGCCTGGAGCAGCAGCTCGGCAACGGCTGGTCGCTGAAGGCCAGCGCGACCCAGGCCAAGCGCAACACCGATGGCGACGTCTGGTATGGCGCGCAGGGCTATCCCGCGCCGGATGGCACCGGTGTGCGCGCCTACCTCTCGCATTTCGCCGAACGCAGCGAAATGAACGTGTTCGACCTCAACGCCAGCGGCCCGTTCCAGCTGTTCGGCCGCGAGCATGAACTGGTGTTCGGCGTCGGCCAGTCGGTTCGCAAGGGCGAATCGCCTGCCTCGGAATTCACGCAGCCGCCGGGCTACGACGTGGTACCGGACTGGCGCACCTGGACCGGGGATGTCGCCCCGTTGCCGCTCACCCGGCATGACTGGCTGGCCTCGGAGAACGAGTTGACGCAGAAGGCTGCCTACGTGGCCGCCCGCCTGCAGCTGGCCGATCCGTTGCTGGCCGTGCTCGGCGCGCGCTATGGCAGCTGGGAAACCCGCAGCTGGCGCTATACCAACGATGCGGCCGGCAACCGCACCGGTACTACCCGCGGCGGCTACAAGCCGGACGATTCGCTGACCCCTTATTTCGGCCTGGTCTACGATTTCAGCAGGCAGTTCAGCGCCTACGCCAGCTACACCGACATCTTCCAGCCGCAGGACTACCGCGACAAGAACAACGATTACCTGGAGCCGGTGGTCGGCGACATGTGGGAGGCCGGTCTGAAGGGGGAATTCTTCGGTGGCCGCCTGAACACCTCCGCCGCGGTGTTCAAGGGCGAGAAGGACAATGTGGCCGAGCTCGACGATTCGGTACCGGCCGCCTCGCTGCCCGATGGCGGCAGTGCCTACCGGTCCACCGGCAAGGGCAACAAGGTCAAGGGCTGGGAACTGGAAGCCCAGGGTAGCCTGACCGAGAACTGGAACCTCTCGGCCGGTTTCGCGCACACCACCATCCGCAACCAGGCCGGCGTGGCGCAGAACACCACCAACCCGGTGGACACGTTCCGCCTCAACACCAGCTGGCGCCCGAGCGGTGAATGGAACCGCCTCTCGCTGGGCGGCGGGGTGACCTGGCAGAGCCGGATCTACCGCACCAGCACCAAGCCGCGCGCGGATTACGCGACCAGCGGCCGTACCGAATCGGCGTTCATCACCCAGGATGCGTTCTACCTGGTGAATGTGTTCGCCGGCTACCGCTTCAACGACACCTTCTCCGCGCAGCTCAACGTCAACAACCTGCTCGACAAGAAGTACTACAGCAACGTCGGTTTCTACAACGGCGTGTACTGGGGCGAACCGCGCAACGTGATGTTGAACCTGCGCTGGAAGCTCTGACACAGGCTCCAAGGGACCACTGCGACGCGCAGTGAACACGGCCACGGATGGCCACTATCCTTCATCACCGGCTGCGGCCGGTGATGCCCGTTTCCCCGATTGATCAGCAGGTTTCCGTGGACAGCACGCCGCACGCCAGCGCCAGGTTCAACCGTCTTGGTTCCCTCTTCACCCGCCCCTGGCTGGGTGTCCTGTCACGTTCGCTCGCCGCGATCTTCGGCGGCTACGCGCTGGCCGCGACCTGCTCGATGTTCTTCGCGGTCGCGCTGCCGATCGCACGCGGGCAAGCCGTGCTGACCGGCATGCTGGTGGCGATCGTGCTGTGCGCCTGCGCGGCATTGTGGGCGTTCGCTACCCGCACCGCCCTGCGCGCCTGGGTGGGCATCCTGATTCCCACGCTGCTGTTCTGGGTGGGCACCCGCCTGCTGCAGGGGGCCGCATGAAGAACGGATTCCGCCAATCGATGGCCTGGCTGCACACCTGGACCGGCCTGCTGGTCGGCTGGCTGCTGCTGCTGATCTTCATGGCCGGAACGGCCAGCTATTACCGCGAGGAAATCAGCCGCTGGATGCGCCCGGAGCTTCCGCGCAGCAGCGTCACCGCCGACGTCGCCGCCGAGCGCGCCCTGACCTTCCTGCAGCACAAGGCCCCACAGGCCGAGAGCTGGAACGTCACCCTGCCCGACCCGCGCAACCCGGCGATGCGCATGTTCTGGCGCAATCCCGAATCGATGGTCAAGCCGCCGGTGGAAGGCGAGCGCCGCCGGCGCGGCGGTGGCCGCTTCGGTGATGCCACCGTCGATCCGAACACCGGCGAGGAGATCGCCGCACGCGAAACCCGCGGTGGCGACTTCTTCTACCGCCTGCATTTCGACCTACACTACATCCCGGTGTACTGGGCGCGTTATCTGGTCGGCTTCTGCGCGATGTTCATGCTGGTGGCGATCATCACCGGCGTGATCACGCACAAGAAGATCTTCAAGGACTTCTTCACCTTCCGCCCGGAGAAGGGCCTGCGGTCGTGGCTGGACTTCCACAACGTCAGCGCGGTGATGGCGCTGCCGTACCACGCGATGATCACCTACACCGGCATCGTCACCTTGATGTTCATGTACCTGCCATGGGGCGTGAGCGTGGCCTACCCCAAGGATGAGGAGGCGTTCTTCAGCGAGGCCTTCGCGCGTCTGGCCGAGATCGAGACCCCGGCCGAAGGACGCGCCACGCCGCTGCCGATCCAGCAGTTGCTGGACAGCGCCCGCGCCGAATGGAAGGGTGCGGATGTGGCCGGCTTCACCCTGTACCACCCGGGGGCGGCGAATGCGATCGTGGATATCACCCAGCGCGATGGAAAGCGCCTGTCGGTGGATACACCGTCGCTGCGCTTCAACGCGATCACCGGCCAGTTGCTCGAGGCCAGCCCGGCCTCGGGCGGCGCCACCCAGACCCGCGGCGTGATGTACGGCCTGCACCTGGCGCGCTTCGCCGATTGGGGCCTGCGTGCGCTGTTCTTCCTGTCCGGCCTGATCGGCTGCCTGATGGTCGCCAGCGGCGTGGTGCTGTGGGCGGTGAAGGAACGGCCCAAGCACGCCAAGTCCGGCAAGACCGGGTTCGGCCTGCGCCTGGTCGATGCGCTCAACATCGGCGCGGTGGCTGGCCTGCCGATCGCGTTCGCCACCTATTTCCTGGCCAATCGTCTGCTGCCGGTCCAGATGGCCGAGCGCGCCAACGCCGAGGTCAATGCGTTCTTCTATGCATGGGCCGCCGCATTGCTGGCCGGTTTCCTCTGGCCCAAACGGAGGATGTGGACCTGGCAGCTGTACCTGGGCGGCGCGCTGTTTGCGTTGATTCCGGTGGTCAACGCACTCACCACGCATGCGCATCTGGGCGTCACCCTGCGCAGCGGTGACTGGGTCCTGGCCGGGTTCGATCTGACCATGCTCGCGTTCGGCGCGATGCTGGCCTACTGCGGCCATCGCATGCAGCGCTGGCAGCCACCACTGAGCGCGGCCGAGAAGAAGCGCCGCCAGCAGGCCGCTGCTGCGGGGGCGACGGCATGATGCTGCTCGCAATCACGCTGACCTTCTCCGCGTTCACGGCGTTGTCGCTGGCCATGGACAAGCACCAGCTGGACCTGCACGGCAAAGCCGGCGCCAGCGCATCGCGCATGCGGGTGTGGCGCTGGGTGGGGTGGACGTTGCTGGCCGTCACGTTCGCGCTGTGCGTGATGGACCACGGCTGGGCGATCGGCCCGGTGCTGTGGCTGGGCGCGCTGACGATCAGTGGGGTGGTGATCGCGTTCGGGCTGTACCCGTACCGCCCGCGCTGGATTGCGCCGCTTGCATGGGCGTTGCCGGTGGTGGGGCTGGCGGTGGCGCTGGTCGCGCGCTGAGGGAGCAGCCACGCAGCCGCATCGCGATCGCCGATCAGGGCACCAGTGAGAACATGTGCGCGGCGGCAGGCCGGTCGTCGATGACCAATCGGTTGCGCGCCACGCCCTCGCGCAGGGCGCCGGCCTTCACCGCCACCCGTTCGCTGGCCAGGTTGCCCACGGCCACGACGATCTCCACCCGATGCAGGCCCAGCGGCCCGAATGCCTGGGCAGCCAGCGCCTGCACGACGCGGGGCGCCACGCCCTGGCCACGGCACGACTGCCGCACCCAGTAGCCCAGGTTGCAGAACCGGGGGTCGTGCTGGATCTTGTTCAATCCCGCGCCGCCGACGAAGGCGGCCGTGTCCTGGTCGAAGATTCCGTATTCGCAGGCGGTGCCTGCCGCCCAGCCATCGCGGCAGGCCTGGAACCACTGCAGCGCCTGCTCGGCGCGGTAGTCGACCGCGCTCCACGGCATCCAGCGCCGCATGCCCTCGGCCGATTCGCGCACCGCCGCCGCAAAGGGGGCGGCATCGGTAGCCTCGAACGGACGCAGCAGCAGTCCCTCGGCGTGAAGCGGGCTGGCGTCCATGTCAGCCCCCCCGGTCCGTCAGGCGCCGTAACGGCGCAGTTCCCACGCGCGATGGATGCGCGGGTTGCGCTCGAAGTCCGCCCCGATGGTCTCGGGCGAAATCTCCTTGCATGCCGCGAATTCCTTGATCGCTTCGTCGTCCAGCTTGAAGCGGCGGAAGTTGTTGGAGAAATACAGCACGCCTTCCGGGCTCAAGCGCGCCACGGCCGCACGCAGCAGGCGCACGTGTTCGCGCTGGATGTCGAAGTCATCGGCGCGGGCGGAGTTGGAGAAGGTCGGCGGATCGCAGAAGATCACATCGAAGCGGTGACGCTCGGCTTCCAGCCACGCCAGCGCATCGGCCTGTATCAGCTGGTGCTGGCTGCCGCCCTTGCCGTTCAACGCGAGGTTGTCGGCGCACCACTGCAGATAGGTGCCGGACAGATCCACGCTGGTTGTGGTCGCGGCACCGGCCACGGCGGCCTGCACCGAGGCGACACCGGTGTAGCAGAACAGGTTGAGGAAGCGCTTGCCCTGGGCTTCCTGCGCCATGTGCCAGCGCAGCGGACGGTGGTCCAGGAACAGGCCGGTGTCCAGATAATCGAACAGGTTCACGCGCAGCAGCGCATCGTTCTCGCGCACCAGCACGAACTCGCCGCGCTGCTCGAAACGACCGTACTTGCTGCCGCCCTTGCCACGCTCGCGCGACTTGAGCGCGACCTGCTCGGCCGGCACCTGGAAGACCTCGCGCGCGGCCGAGAGCAGCTCGTTGCGGCGGCGACGCACATCCACGTCCGGAATGGTCGCCGGGGCCGCGTATTCCTGCACATGCAGGAACGTGCGGCGGGCACCGCCGTCTTCTTCATAAACATCGATGGCGGCTGCGTACTCGGGCAGATCGGCATCGTAAACGCGGTAGCAGGTGATGCTCTCGCGCGTCCGCCACGTCTTGAACTTCTTGATGTTCTTGCGCAGGCGGTTGGCCACCATCTGCGCGCCTTCGCTCAGCTCGCGCGGCTGGCCGGTGTTCTCGCGCTGCGGCACCGCGATCGGGTCGCAGACGATCAGCGCACACTCGATGGCACCGTTGAACAGTTGGTACTTCTTGTTGGCGCGCAGGCCGGTGGCGAAAGCCAGGTCGGCGCTGCCGCACAGCAGGCTGGCACGCCACTGCGGCACCGCGCGCTTGAGCGCGTCGCCAAGTTGGCGGTACAGCACCGCGTCGGCGGCCAGGCGCTCGTCATAGGGCGGGTTGCAGACCACGCAGCCGGTCTCCTGCGGCGGGACCTGCACATCGGTGATGTCGCGCACGCCGAACCAGATGGCATGGCCCACACCGGCCGTGTCGGCGTTCTGCTTGGCCGCATGGATGGCGTGCGGATCCACGTCGCTGCCGTGGATCACCTGCTTGAGTGCGCTGCGGCCGACGGTTTCGCGGGCGCGCGCTTCTTCCATCAGGCGGTTCCAGGCGTCGCGGTCGAAGCCCAGCCAGCGGCTCGGCGGAATGCTGCCGTGGCGCTGCAGGCCCGGGGCCACGTCGGCGGCCATCAAGGCGCCTTCGATCAGCAGCGTGCCGCTGCCGCACATCGGGTCGAGCAGGCCACCGCCTTCGCTGTGGATCTTCGGCCAGTTGGCGCGCAGCAGCACCGCGGCGGCCAGGTTTTCTTTCAGCGGCGCATCGTTCTGCGCCATGCGCCAGCCGCGACGGTGCATCGGGCCACCGCCCAGGTCGATCGAGATCGTGGCCCGGCCCTTGCGCAGCGACAGGTTGATGCGCACGTCCGGGAAGTCGGTGTTGACCGACGGCCGCTCCAGGCCCTGCGCGCGCAGGCTGTCGACCACGCCGTCCTTGACCCGCTGCGCGGCGAAGCGCGCGTGCGTGATCTCGGTACCGGACACATGCGCGTCCACCGAGAGGGTCAGCTCGGGGCTGATGTGCTGCTCCCACGCCATCGCCGAGACGCCCTGGTAGAGCGATCCCTCGTCCGGGCACTCGAACTCGGCCAGCGGCCACAGCACCCGGCTGGCCAGGCGCGACCACAGCACCACACGCTGCGCCTGCGCCAGCTCGCCCTCGGCGTTGACACCGGAAATGGTGGCGGTGGCCTTGTCCAGGCCGAGCGCCAACAGTTCATCGGCGAGCAGATACTCCAGGCCCTTGGCGCAGGAAACAAAGAATTTCACGGAATCGGTATCGCAGGTCAGCGGAGAGGGGGGTGCCCACGGGCACGGAAAGCAGCCGGGCACGGGGTCCGGGGGGCCATTGTACGTGAGGTGGGCTGGAACGCCCGGTTACAGCGAGGCCAGCAGTTCCTCGAAGGCCCGGCTCGAGGCCTCCACGTGATCGGTCAGGCGGTGGCCGTCGTCCACCATCAGCAGGCGGGCCGAGCGGGCCTGGGCCCAGGCGATCACCTCGGCCGGCGGGATCAGCTCATCGTGCCAGGCGTGGACCACGCTGGTCGGCACGCGGGCGGCATCCAGCGCCGGCATCGGCCCCATCCGGGTCGGCGGCACCATCAGGAACAGGCCTTGGACCGGCACCTGCAGCGAGGCGATGGCCGAGATGTATGAGCCCAGGCTGGAACCGGCCAGCACCACCGGGCCCTGCGCGGCACGGGCGGTGGCCAGGGTGACCAGGCGCTGCAGGCGGGCACGAACATCGCCCAGGCTGCTGACCTCGCGCTGGGCGTCCAGGTCGGTGTAATCCGGGCGCTCGTGGGTCCAGCCCAGGCGCTCGGCCACCTCGGCCAGGGCGGTCACCTTGATGGCGTCCGGGCCGCTTTCAAAGCCATGGGAGAGGATGCAGTGGCCGCGGCTCATGCGCATACCACGCGGGAATCGATAGGAGCGTTCATGCCCAAATGCTAGCATCGCCGCATGCCCGACCGCGCCCCGCCCGCCATCGATGCACAGCCCCTGCCCTACCAGGACAGGCTGCTGCCCCGCACGCACGACGAGATCGATCTGGTGGTCATCCACTGCACCGAATTGCCGGACCTTGCGATGGCACGCGAGTACGGCGAGCGCGTGCTGTATGACAGCGGCACCGGCAACAGCGGGCATTACTACATCGACCGCGACGGGCGCATCGTGCAGTACGTGTCCTTGGACCGCGTCGCGCATCAGGTCAGTGGCTATAACCCGCGCTCGATCGGCATCGAACTGGTGAACACCGGACGCTACCCGCACTGGTGGGATTCGCGGCACCAGGCGATGGACGAGCCCTACCCGGATGCGCAGATCGCGGCGCTGATCGACCTGCTGCAACACCTGTGCGGGACGCTGCCCGCGTTGGCACATATCGCCGGGCATGAGTGGCTGGATACGCGCGAGGAAGTGGCCAGCGATGATCCGGAGCGGCGGGTGCCGCGCAAGCGCGATCCGGGTCCGATGTTCCCGTGGCCACGCGTGCTGGCGGCGGTGCCGTTGCAGGAACTGCGTGGGTGATGATCAGCCGGTTGCGACAGGACGCGAAGCATCGCTGACCCAGCCACTCCACGAATCCGCATAGATCCGCGCCCCTTCCAGCCCGGCCGCTTCCATCGCCAGCAGCAGATGGCAGGCGGTCACGCCGGAGCCGCACATCAGCACGACCTCGTCCGGAGCGTGCGTGCCGATCAGCGGCTGCAGCGCGGCGCGCAGATCCTCCGCAGGGCGCAACCGTCCCTCATGCACGTTCAACGCGAACGGACGATTGACCGCGCCGGGCACGTGGCCGGCGACCGGATCCAAGGGTTCCACTTCGCCCCGGAAACGCTCGCCCGCCCGCGCATCGATCAGCCAGCCCGGCGCGTGCTTGAGACGCGCCTGGACCTCCTCGACCGAGGCGATCTGGTTGCGGTCGAACTGCCCCGGGTACGGCGGCAACGGCGTCACCTGCGGCAGCGCTGCGGTGACCGGCAGACCGGCGGCCTGCCACGCCGCAAATCCGCCATCGAGAACGCGTACCTGTGCATGCCCGATCAGCCGCAGCAGCCACCACAGCCGCGCGGCGGCCATGCTGCCGTCGCCGGCGTCGTAGACCACGACCTGGGTCTGCGGCCCGATGCCCCATGCGCCCAGGCGCGCGGCGAACGCATTGCTGTCCGGCAGCGGGTGACGGCCGTGACCGGTGCGGCCGAGATCGGAAAGATCCCGGTTGAGATCGGCGTACAGCGCGCCGGGCAGATGGCCCTGTGCATACAACGCCGCACCGGACTGCGGATCGGCCAACGAGAAGCGCGCATCCATCACCCGCAGCGAGGGGGCGGCACTGGCCGTCGCACGGGCATCCATGAGGCGCGCTGCGCCTTCGTGGAGGGCGTGTGCGAGGGTGCTGACATCGATCAACGGCGTGGTCATGCGGTCTGCTCCAGGCGGCGACGCAGGTTGTAGAGAATGGCGGCGGTCGCGCCCCAGATCCGCTGCCCGGGCCAGCCGTACTCGAGCACGTGGCGGATGCGCCCGCGGTGATCGATCTCCACGTGGTGCAGGTTGGCCGGGTCCATCAGGTAGGACAGCGGCACTTCGAAGACTTCGGCGACCTCACCCGGCTCGGGCACGGCCACGAACGCAGGATCGATCACGGCCACTACCGGCATGACCCGGTAGCCGGTAATCGTCACGAACGGATCCAGATACCCCAGTACCTGCACCTGATCGTGCTTGAGTGCGATTTCCTCGTCGCTCTCGCGGATCGCGGCAGCGACGGCATCGCGGTCCTCCGGCTCCATGCGGCCACCGGGGAAGCCGACCTGGCCCCCGTGATGGCGCAGCGTGTCGGTGCGCCGGGTCAGCAGCACCTGGGCGCCGCCCTCGCGCGGAATGATGCCGGCCAGCACGGCCGCTTCGACCGGCGGACCAGGCGGGAGAAGATCGATCAGTTCGCTGCGGTTCCAGCCATCGCCGGGCGGCGGCTGGTCCAGCGGATGCAGCGCGCGCAGCAGGCGCTCGTGTTCGGCCAGCGAACCGCGCAGCGATTGCCGCAGTTGTTCGCGCAGGGGCAGCGTGTGCTGCATGACGTGACGCTGTTCGGGTCGGCTCATGGTTCGCCAGCGGGTGATTTCATCCACGGTGCGCAGGCAGCCCGTGCACACACCGGCACGATCCAGCGCGCAGATTCCGATGCAGGGAGAGGGCACGGCATGCGGGGATTCTTCCATCGATTGCACCGGTCAACAGTACCGCGATTGCACGGAAACAAAAAACGCGCCGGTGTTGCCACCGGCGCGTTCTTGATGTTGCGAAAATTACTTGACGCTGACGAGCTTGATTTCGAACTGCACCGCAACGTTCGGCGGGAACGGCGTGCGCGGATCGGCACCATAGGCCTGCTCCGGCGGCAGCGTCACTTCCCACTTGGAGCCCGCCGGCATCTGCAGCAGGGCTTCACGCATGGCCTTCATTTCGACTTCGCTGACCTTGATGCCCGGGATCTGCTGGGCCGGACGTGCTTCGGCCGGACGGGTGCCGAACGGGTACGGACCGGCCACTTCCAGCTGCACGGTGCTGGCCTGGGTCGGCTTGGCGCCCTTGCCGGCTTCGATCACGCGGTACTGCACGCCGCTCGGGAGCGACTGCACGCCGGCCTTGGCCTTGTTGGCGGCCAGGAACTGGGTGCTCTTGGTCTTGTTCTCGGCGGCAGCCTTGTCGTACTCAGCCTTGGCGGCCTGCGCACGACCCTGCTCACGCTTCTGGAAGGCTTCGACGGCGGGTTTCAACTGCTCGGCCGTGATCGACGGCTGCTTCTTGGCGTAGGCATCCTGCAGGCCCTTCACCACCGAGTTGATGTCCAGCTGCTCGCCGCGTGCGGTGAGTTCAGCCAGGTTGTTACCGTAGTCGTAACCGAAGTAATAGCTCAGCTTGCCCTTTTCGGACGAGGTGTCCTGGGCGAAGGCATTGCCCGTCAGGGCCAGGGCCGCGACGGCGACCGCGATAGAACGCAACTTCATCAAACTTTTCTCCAGGGGTGGTAACTCAGGACGCGTTGGGCCGCCCTGAGGCGACGGGTTAGGATAGCCGCCGCAACGTTGAACCGCCACTAACGACGCAGGCTCTGACCTGACTTCGTTTCAAGAGTTCAACAATCACTTTTTTTTAACGTTTTCAGGAGTCCTGCCGTGGCCGACGCCCTTATCTCGATTATGGACGATGCCGCCGTGCGCACCGTGACGGTCAACCGCCCGGACAAACTCAACGCCCTCAACCGGGCGACCCTGGAAGCCCTTGATACTGCGTTCTCCGAGGCAGCCGCCGACCCGGCCGTACGGGTGGTGGTGCTGACCGGCGCCGGCCCCAAGGCCTTCGTGGCCGGCGCGGACATTGCGGAAATGAACGGCCTGAGCGCGGTTCAGGGTCGTGATTTCTCACTGCTCGGCCAAGGATTGATGCGGCGCATCGAGCGGATGCCCAAGCCGGTGATCGGCAAGATCAACGGTTTTGCGCTGGGCGGTGGCCTGGAACTGGCCATGGCCTGCCACCTTCGGGTGGCGGCGGAGACCGCCAAGGTCGGCCAGCCGGAGGTCCATCTGGGGCTGATCCCCGGCTTCGGCGGCAGCCAGCGGCTGCTGCGCCTGTGCGGCCGCGCCGCCGCGCTGGAGTTGTGCCTGCTGGGCACCCCGATCACCGCCGCGCGTGCCGCGCAGCTGGGTATCGTCAACGAGGTGGTCCCGGCCGCGGAACTGGATGCCCGCGTCGACGCACTCGCGTCGCAATTGGCCTCGGCCGCGCCTCTCGCGCTGCGCGGCATCCTCGATGCGATCCACATCGGCGGCGAGTGCCCGCTGGGCGAGGGCCTGGAGTACGAGAGCGTGCAGTTCGGCCTGATGTTCGCCACCGAGGACATGCGCGAAGGCACCAGCGCGTTCCTGGCGCGCCGGCCGCCGGTATTCCAGAACCGCTGAGCCATGTCGCCTTCCGATACCGCTTCGCCGGCGCAGCTGCTGGCACTCGTTCTCGACGATCAATGGGATGCCGCGCTGGCGGCCGGGTTGATGGACTACGTCCCGCAGCCGGGCGACGAAGCGCTGCGTCCCGATCATCCCGATCTTCCACAGCGGCTGCAGCACGCACAGCAGCAACTGCAACGCGCCTGGGCCGCGCGCGCGCGCTACCGCCAGCGCCAGCAGCGGCTCGCGCGCCGCGCTGCCGAGCGCGATGCACGCCGCGCACCGCCCCCCACACCCGAGATCCAGAAACCCGCCCTGCCCTCGGCCGCTGCTGCGATCCTCGCGCGCGCCAAGGCCAAGGCCGCGGGCCGCACGTCCTGATGGCTACGATGAAGAAACCCGCCGCACGCACCGCGCGCATGCCCAAGGCCGACGTGATCGAAATGTTCACGCGCCTGCGCGAACTCAACCCGCACCCCAAGACCGAACTGGAGTACAGCTCGCCGTTCGAGCTGCTGGTGGCGGTCACATTGTCGGCACAGGCCACCGATGTCGGCGTCAACAAGGCCACGCGCAAACTGTTCCCGGTCGCCAATACGCCGCAGGCGATTCTCGCTCTCGGTGAAGACGGCTTGAAGAAGTACATCGCCACCATCGGCCTGTACAACGCGAAAGCGAAGAACGTGATTGCCGCGTGCGCCATGTTGGTGGAACAGCACAGTGGCGAGGTGCCGCGTGATCGTGCGGGACTCGAGGCGTTGCCCGGTGTCGGCCGCAAGACTGCCAATGTCGTGCTCAACACGGCCTTCGGCGAGCCGGTGATGGCGGTGGACACGCACATCTTCCGCGTCTCCAACCGGACCGGTCTGGCGCCGGGCAAGGATGTGCGTGCGGTGGAGGATCTGCTGATCAAGGTGATCCCGGCCGAGTTCCTGCTCGACGCGCATCACTGGCTGATCCTGCATGGCCGTTACGTGTGCAAGGCACGCAAGCCGGACTGCCCGCAATGCGTGATCCGCGACCTGTGCCGTTTCAAGGAAAAGACCGCCGCCTGAACGGGGGGCGCGACTGCCATATGGGCGCAACCCGGCGGTCATCTGCGCCGGGCATCAATAGCAGCCTCTGACGCCGCTTGGGACACGGGCGATGACGGTTTGTCTGAAACTGTCACATTTACGCAATCTTCACTAATTAGCCTGCGCAGCATCTTCCCACCTGCCTGCAAGGCTCCTTCCATGAAACTGCATCGCCAACTTCTTACTGCGGCCGTGGCGGCTGCGCTGTTCGTTCCGGCCGCTCACGCTGAAGTGGCCATCGACGTGATCGGCGGTTCGGAAATCACGTTCGAAGGCCTGGTCCAGGCCGACGGCAACTGGTTCGACAACGATGTGACCGACCTCAATGGCGGTGACGCCGGCAACGGCAAGAACAGCGAATTCGAGCTGCGCCGCGCCGAGCTGGTGCTCAAGGGCAAGGGCCCGGGCAATGTGGAATGGGTGGTGGGCTACGACGCCAAGGCCGACAAGTTCCTGGACACCAACCTGAAGTACAAGCTGGCCGGCAACGCCAACCACTTCGTGCAGTTCGGCCAGTTCAAACAGCCCAACAGCCTGGAAGAACTGTCCAGCACCAAGAACAACGACTTCATCTCCAAGGCCACGGTCACCAACACCTATGCCGTGGCCCGCCGCCTCGGTGGCGCCTACAGCATCGGCGACAACAACTGGTTCGTCACCGCCAGCGCCTTCGGCCGCGAACTGACCCGCAACCTCGCCCACGGCAGCGGCTACGGCGCGCGTGGCACCTGGGCCCCGATCAATGAAAAGGGCCAGGTCCTGCACTTCGGCCTGAGCTATGTCGATTACGACACCGACGCCGACACCCTGCGTGTGCGCGCCCGCCCGAATGCGGATCTGGCCACCGCGCGCCTGGTCGACAGCGGCAATCTGGTCGATACCGACCGCGTCAGCACGATCGGTGCCGAAGCGATGTACATCGGCGGCCCGTTCAAGGCCCAGGCCGAGTATTACACCAGCAAGGCCAAGCGTTACTCGCACGACAACTACAGCAGCGACGGTTACTACGTCAGCGGCCTGTGGAACATCAGCGGCGAGACCTGGGGCTACAAGGGCGGCACCCCGACCACCGGCCTGCCGGACGAGCCGGGCCGCGGCATGTGGCAGCTGGGCGCGCGTTACGACCACATGGACCTCAATGACGGCAACCTGCTGGCGAACCCGGTGGCCGGTCGCCCGCCGATCGTCGATGGCGTGCTGGGCGGCAAGATGGACATCTGGACCGTGGGCGTGAACTACTACTGGCGCTCCAACACCAAGTTCGCGCTGAACTACGTGATGGTGGACAGCAAGAAGTACAGCTCGACCGCGCGCACGTTCGTCAACGACGACCCGAACATCCTCGAAGCGCGCCTGCAGTTCTTCTGGTAAGCCCTGCAACACGCGTGTGACACAAAGGCGCAGCTTCGGCTGCGCCTTTTTTCGTGCCCGCTCGCGGGTATGCTGTGCGCCCTTTGCCCATGGCTGGACCCGATGCGTATCGCACTCTCGCTGTTGCTGGCTGCCGCGTGCGGTGCCGCCCTGCCCGCCCACGCGCAGGACTGCCACGACGCCCAGGCCGCCGCGGAGGAAGCGTACGTTGTGCGGGCGGACGACGTACTGCCCGATCGCCCCGGCTACACCCGCGACACCGCCGCCAGCGTCTGCCGGCGATGGCCGGCACGCCCCGAGCTGACCCTGGTGGCCACGCCGGTCTGGCGCGACGGCGGCGACCACGACGCCCGCGATGGCGACGTGGAGGTGCTGGTGATCGATAGCGACACCCTCGCCACGCGCGCATGGACGGTGCTGCCCGGCGCGCTCGACAGCGATGCGATCTTCTTCGACGGCATGCAGCTGGATACCGCGCGCTACCTGCTTGCGCCGGACACCCTTGCCTTCGGCCTGCGCGTGCAGCGCCGCAATGGCTCCGGGCCCAATCCGTTCAGCGAAGAGCAGTTGCATCTGCTGGCGGTGCAGGCAGACACGCTGCGCACGCTCGGCCCACCGATGGTGCTGCGCCGTTTCCAGGCCGAGTGGGATACCCGCTGCGCCGGTGAGTCCACCGATGTAACGCGCACCGTGGCCGTCGGCTCCAAAGGTCAACACGGCTTGGCCGACCTCATCCTGCGCGAGCGGCGGGTCACCACGCACAGCTGGATGGATGGCGACACCTGCCGCGACCAGGACACGCCGGTGGACGGCGAGCGCCGCGTGCTGCGCTTCGACGGCCGCCGCTACGCGGTCCCGGAGGCGCTGCAGCCGTTGTGACACCCCGCCCGGAAGGCGTGTCACGAGGTGGTCATATGACAGTCGCTGCGCTGTCATCGAACCGTTATGGAATGAGCACCGGGCGGGACACCCCGCACCTTCATCCATTCCAGGAGCCACCCCGTGATCCACGCCTTCAAGTCGCGCGCCGCTGTTGCCGTCCTCGCCGCGTCGTCCGTGTTCGCCGCCAACGCCGCCGATGTGACCGGCGCGGGCGCCTCGTTCATCTACCCGGTCATGTCCAAGTGGTCGGCCGACTACAGCACCGCGACCGGCAAGAAGGTCAACTACCAGTCCATCGGTTCCGGTGGTGGTATCGCCCAGATCAAGGCCGCCACCGTTGATTTCGGCTCCTCCGATGCCCCGCTGAAGCCGGAAGAACTGGCTGCGGCCGGCCTGGCCCAGTTCCCGTCGGTCATCGGCGGCGTGGTCCCGGTGATCAACGTGGCCGGCATCGCGCCGGGCGCGCTGAAGCTGGATGGCCCGACCCTGGGCAACATCTTCCTGGGCAAGATCAAGACCTGGAACGACCCGGCGATCGCCGCGCTGAACCCGGGCGTGAAGCTGCCCGACGGCAAGATCACCGTCGTGCACCGCTCGGACGGTTCGGGCACCACCTTCAACTTCGTCAACTACCTCTCCAAGGTCAACCCGGAGTGGAAGACCAAGGTCGGTGAAGGCACCTCGGTCCAGTGGCCGGTCGGCATCGGCGGCAAGGGCAACGAAGGCGTTGCCGCCTACGTGAAGCAGATCAAGGGCGGCATCGGCTACGTCGAGCTTTCCTACGCACTGCAGAACAAGATGTCCTACGCTGCGATGAAGAACGCTTCGGGCAAGATCGTGCTGCCGAGCGATACCTCCTTCGCCGCCGCTGCGGCCAGCGCCGACTGGGCCAGCGCGAAGGACTTCTACCTGGTCATGACCAACGCCCCGGGCGCCGATGCGTGGCCGATCACCGCCACCAACTTCATCCTGGTCCGCAAGCAGCCCAAGAACGTCGCCAACGCCAAGGCCACCCAGGAGTTCTTCCGCTGGATCTACAAGAGCGGTGATGCGCAGGCCAAGCAGCTCGATTACGTCCCGCTGCCGGACGCTCTGGTCAAGCAGATCGAGACCTACTGGTCGCAGAACCTGAAGTACTGATCCACCGCACAACGAGGCAATGGCGCCGGAGGGACCTCTCTCCCCCTTCGGCGCCATCGGGCGCGGACCGCAAGGTTCCGCGCCTTTTTGTTGCCTGCCGCTGAATGCCCGGCCCTTGTGCCGCAAGGCTTTGCGTGCGCTCGGTCACGGCGTCATCAAGCTGTAACAAAAACATCATTTCATAGTCGCGTCGCCGGAAAGACCGGCCCTTGTCCCGCTATGGAGTGACGCATGAAACTGCACACGGCCAGCATCGCCGCCCTTTCCCTGGCCATCGCGCTGGGTCTTTCCGCCTGCAAGCCGGGCGCTGAAGGCCAGGCCACCGCGCCGGCCACCGACGCGCCTGCCGCTGCTCCGGCTGCTGGCGATCGCCTGACCGCCGAGATTTCCGGCGCCGGTGCGTCCTTCATCTTCCCGCTGGTGTCCAAGTGGTCGGCCGACTACAACACCGCCACCGGCGCCAAGATCAATTACCAGTCGATCGGTTCGGGTGGCGGCATCGCCCAGATCAAGGCCGGCACCGTTGACTTCGGTTCCTCCGACAAGCCACTGAGCAGCGAAGAGCTGGCCCAGGCCGGCCTCGGCCAGTTCCCGTCCGCCATCGGCGGCGTGGTGCCGGTGGTCAACATCGACGGCCTGGAAGCCGGCAAGCTGCGCCTGAGCGGCGCCCTGCTGGCCGATATCTTCCTGGGCAAGGTCAAGACCTGGAACGACCCGGCCATCGTCGCCGCCAACCCGGGCGTAAAGCTGCCCGACGGCAAGATCACCCTGGTCCACCGTTCGGACGGCTCGGGCACCACGTTCAACTTCTCCAACTACCTCTCCAAGGTCAGCCCGGACTGGAAGAGCAAGGTCGGCGAAGGCACCTCGGTGCAGTGGCCGGACGGTGTGGGTGGCAAGGGCAATGAAGGCGTGGCGTCGTACGTGAAGCAGATCAAGGGCTCGATCGGCTACGTCGAACTCGCCTACGCGCTGCAGAACGGCATGCCGTATGCCTCGATGCAGAACGCCGCCGGCAACTGGGTGCAGCCGAGCGCGGAAACCTTCGCCGCTGCCGCCGCCAGCGCCGACTGGGCCAGCGCCAAGGACTTCAACCTGGTGATCACCAATGCCCCGGGCGACCAGGCGTGGCCGATCACCGCCACCAACTTCATGCTGATGCACAAGCAGCCCAAGGATGCGCAGCGCAGCAAGGACACCCTGGCGTTCTTCAAGTGGGCCTTCGAGAAGGGCCAGACCCAGGCCAACGAACTGCACTACGTGCCGCTGCCGGCCGAACTGGTCACCCAGATCGAAGCCTATTGGACCAGCGAGTTCAAGTAAGCCAGACAGCGGGCCTGTGCACAGCGCAGGCCCGCGTTCCTCGCCGCCCCCCCCTGCCGAACCCCCCCACGGGCCCCC